>JAUZQT010000159.1 GCA_030950825.1 Mariprofundaceae bacterium
ATATTCATAGCGCGGTGAAATAAACCAACCTTCTTTTGACCACATCCCATACAGACTGTGATATGCCAAATCGAACTCAACCCGATTGGCATGAAATCCTTCATTAAAAACATAGCCAACCATAAAACTAGGAACGTTATAGTTGAGCGAAACATCCACTTGGGTCACCACATCTGATTTCTTTTTTCCTACAGCAAGAACCTTAAAATCTGGCACCAAATCAACATTACTCGTAAAAAAACTTGCAAGACCCAAACGTGCACTTAAACCCAACTGACGCGTTGGACGAGCTTCAAGCAACTTCTGAGAGAGTTCCACATAAGGCCCTTCTGATTCAATGCGCAAGCTCTCAGATGCATGGAACTTCTGTTTGTCAAAATCGCCACGAACATAGGCATTCAATGCTTTAAAGTAGTGCACGGCAGCTTTATCTTTCTCAGAGGTCTTCGCTGCTTCTAATATACGATCCCAAATCTTCTCGGACTCAGCATACTGCTGTTTGCGTACCAATAAACTACCATACATAATCGAAGCCACTGCATCATCAGGGTGATAAGAAACCCACTGCTGCAAAGAGCTCATGGCGCTATTATCTTGTTTTAATTTAAGCAAGGCATTGGCCATGCCAAGCCAGGCAAAGCGCGCTGATATTTCATGGTTATTAGAAATAATTTCCAGCCATTGACCATAAAGGCTAAGTGCATCATCAGGCCGACCCGTTGATGCATAGCTGCTTCCCAAATGCTCAACAATGCCTGCATGCGCTGGGTAACGCTGGTGTAATACCTCTAGTTTGGGGATAGCTGTGGAAAAATCACTAAAACGAAAATCTTCTATGGCCTCATGCAAGAGCTTTTGATCCGAAGGGGTAAGTTCAGCGGAAGCACCAGCAGCATATGCAGGCAAACCAAACATTAACCAACATAAAATAAAGAGTCCCCTGACAAACATAAACCCTCCACAAGACCACCGTGACAACTATAAAAAAGCGCGTAGATTTTTCAGTATATATAAACAGTGCTGTTTGTCAAAGAAAATATTCCCAATGTCGCGGACACCCTCTTACAAAACGGATATACCATGTTTGGGCAATAAGTTTTTAAGTGTATAATCGCGGTGATAAATCGCAGCCTGATGAAATTGGTACACTTCTTTTGAGATCATCTCGGAAGAATGTTCCAAATCTTCAAAATCATCTTTTTGCTGTTCCCAATCATATTTTGAAAAAAACAATGCTTCATTGCTTTCTTTCTCAAACAGCTCACCACTTTCAATAGCTTTAACCCATGCCGCAGTGCGCCCTTCTTGCGCGCTTTCCAAACGAAGAATTTTATCAACTTTGTCTTTAATAGATGCAAACGCAACAGGGCTCTCACAAATTCCAGCTTGCTCTGCATAATCATGAAATACTGCATGCAGCTTTTCACAAGCCTCTAAAAAACTTGCAGGGTTATCCCGCCACTCAGAATCCCGATTGTCTTTTTTAAAATTAAACCGCCACCTTAAAAACGGTCGATCAGGATAGGTACCAACCGCACCATGACCGAGCGCGCCAGTAGCAACACTGGCTCCTCGACTAACAAAATTCCGATAATTCTTGATAATGAATGAGGGTGTATACTTACTCAGAAATGATGAAAATTTACCCACGATATAGGCTTTCACTTTCGGATCTTTTACATCCAGCTCAAACGATGTGCCATTCACTTTATTATTTCGCGAACTAACACCTGAAAACCCATAGTGGGAGAAGGTGTCGGCATACACATGTGCCATCACGCCGATCAATGTCAAACCATATTCATCTTTCACCGATACCGCATGACGAATATGATTCTTCACCATTTCTTGCACCAAAGCACCATCTTTCACACAAGCCAGTTTTTCAGAAACCGTTTTTCCTTCACCGCCTGGAAAAAAATGAAAAGGAACCCAAACATGACGCTGCTCCAAATGATCAGCGACTGCATTTTTCACGGCCTCCGAATTGGTGTGCGCTGTGGCGATGGTTTGAAACATACCACCATCTTCATGAACTTCGCTATCATTGGCTGTTGAATCATCAACATATTGCGCGGCATAAGCAATCACCTGCGCATCTTTTACCTTTAAACCTGCCGCCCTTGCCATAGCATAGGTTCCATAATAATGCATGTCTTCTTGCATGATTGTCCCTCCTTATAAAATTGATTAAGATGCCTTACTGATCGCAAAGACTTTTTCTGAAGGCAAGCGCATAAACTCAATATCAAAAATAGTGGTGCGAAACGACTGAACTGCACGTTTGATTTGATCTGGGCTCAGTGAAATAGTCAACGGAATATAATCAATATCACTGGATAATGCCTCATAACCAGTGATTTCAACGGCTGTTGCAGCAACCTTATCAAGCAATTCCAGCCAGTGCGGATCATTAAACTTCTGCGTTCTCAGATAAAAAGTGATGGTTCCTTTATCCCGATTATTGCTGTGTTTGTCCTCAATCATATCTTCCAGTCGATTGCTATTTTTCTTCTTTGAACCAGAGTTCATGGTGATATCGAAATGTTCAACGGGCTGCCCAAACTGATCCTTTAAACGAAAGATCAATTGCGCGTGCCCTTCATATTGCAACTGTTTATCCCACTCCAATAAGCTGCCATCAAGCTGCGCGGCCTGTTCAAAGCTCGCCTCGCTTGCTTGTTGAAAAGTCGCTTCTATC
Source organism: Mariprofundaceae bacterium (assembly GCA_030950825.1). Taxonomy (GTDB): domain Bacteria; phylum Pseudomonadota; class Zetaproteobacteria; order Mariprofundales; family Mariprofundaceae. Next base: position 2,702 of record JAUZQT010000159.1, read on the forward strand.
GTTTGGTATTCAGCCAAATCGTAATTCGCATTCAATGCCGCAGAAACCAATGGAATAACTTGTTGGCGGTTTCCATGGCCATCAACAATGCCTATATCCTCACCAAAATGAGCAGTTTCATAGAGCACTGCAAAAGGAATCCGCGCACGATTTTCACAAAGCTGCGATAGATCATAGTGATAATGATCATGGTTCACCTTGCGATTCGCCAAACGTTTCCTTACCAAGGCTGCCACTGTTTGCTTGCATAGCTCTTTCCCAGAATCATTTGATCGAACCGAAATATAATTAAAATTCAGATTACAAGAACTGGTACGAACCGTATTATCCGATGAATCCTCTTTGATATAACGAATAGGAATCAAGCGCAATGCAGGCAGGGTTTGTGAGCCATTCAAACAAAACTCCTGAATCTGATAGTCCTGATACATATTATTCCCATCTTCAAGAAAGCTACGGTGCAAATCAATGGTTTTCCACGAACCAAACTCAAGCTCGTTTAATACTTTCATGCCTCTGCCTGTACCATTAAATATAAGCCGTCCCCAACGCGCCAATTGGCCTTGTCCGATGTGCGCCAGTCCACTACCAAAATTAGCCCCTGCAAGGTATATAAGATTATGAATAGGCGATGGTTTGGGGCTAAATTGACGAATCCAATTGCGTACCACCAAGGCACCCGTACTATGAATCACTACATGAAAGCCATTTTGCAATAAATGCGGGAAATCTTTCTTTAAGGCGCGTTGCATGGCGAAGCTGACATCATCCAAGGAAATACCATCACTGAGCGATATCCAACGGCTCAGATCAAGCTCAACAACCGCACTATCTCCGAATTCTTGTTTCAAGTGCGCAGGTAACCGCCCGTATATCTTCGCAACTGAAGTGTTTTTCCCTTCAGCTGAATAACCGTGAATCAATAGTATCGGCTTCATATTTCATTCCCCCCTACTCTGCTGTTAATCTACATTTGTTCATTGTAGACGATAAATAAAGGAAAATACAATTCAGCCTCATTTCATCACGATATTTTATCATTCGCGGCATGAATTCAGTCAAACAGCAAAATATTGAAGTATGGGGATTGTCTCTTCGAGTATTCCACTGGCTGCTTGTGCTATCATTTTTCATAGCTTGGTGGTCTGAAGGCAGAGATATGCAAATACATATGCTTGCAGGCAGCCTGACTGCTGGGCTTCTTCTTTATCGCCTTGTATGGGGATTTTTAGGTGAAACGCACGCCCGTTTTTCTTCATTCACGCCATCAATTCCAACCATCAAACAACACCTTATTGATCTTCTACCCTGAAAGCCAGACATGACACAGGGCATACACCCATGGGTAGTTTGATGATTTTTATGCTTCTGGCAAACCTAATAACCCTTACTTTATCAGGTTTTTTACTCGCAGCTCTACAAATGGGCACCGGTTTATTTGCTGGGTTAAATACCAGTTATACCACGGAAGTATTCATCCAGAACATTCATGCTTGGTAAACATTCGTTCTACCAATACCTTCGCCAATTTTCAGGTACTTTTTCATAAAGCATGTGAGTAGCGGCCTTATTTCCTATATCCGCTGCATATTAAAAATTACATCGCCAAATGCCGAAGCGATTTTTAATATATCCTTGCAAAATCAAACTGTTACAAACATTAACTTTTTGTCTTGGTTTCAGGATAAAAATTGGCGAAGGTATTGTTTAAATGCACAAGTTATTTAATTCCCGTTCCTAAAAAAA
>JAUZQT010000016.1 GCA_030950825.1 Mariprofundaceae bacterium
TATCGGCTATCTGACAACTGAATCAGGCAGTGCAACACTTACCGAGTTGGCAACCCTGTTCCATCGAGACCTCGCAACGATAAGCAACAGAGTTCGTCGCATACGCAAGCGCATGCTGCAAGAGGATGAGTTCAGGGATACTGTTGAGTAAATGCGTGATAAGCTCATGAATATGATAATAGAAAGGCCTGACCCAGCTTGCTACTCTACCCATTTACATCAAGTTATGAAAGCCCGACCCCATTTCAATGAAAGCCCGACCCCATTTCAAAAACAAGCTCAGGAAACAGGCTTACAAGACACACTGATTTGGAGCATTATGCGGCAAGAGTCTGCTTTTAATGCGCGGACGCTATCACGCAGTGGGGCGCGCGGCTTGATGCAATTGATGCCCAAAACAGCACGTTATGTATCTAAAAAACACAAGCTTGGTCATATCAGTAATGAGGGGCTGTTCTTGCCTGCTGCCAATATCCGACTTGGAACGTGGTATTTATCTGATTTGTTAAAACGTTTTGGCAATCAACAGCTGGCTATTGTCGCATACAATGCTGGCCCAACGCGTGTCAAACGCTGGTTAAAACGCACATCCTTTGATAAGCAGCCAGAGCTTTGGGTCGAACTTATACCCTTTAAAGAAACACGGCGCTATGTCCAACAGGTGACTGCTTTCACGGCTGTTTATAACTGGCGAAAACAATAAATATTAAGTTATGAAGGCCTGATCCTAGTTCTACCCATTTTATGCCAGCTTCAAACAAATCTAACCGCAAAACTTGCGGTTTAGGTGTCGCGCACCCATACTGGCCTGAGTGAAGGATATTGCGGTATAGGGTGCCAATTCTGGATCAGGAGGAGTGATGTCGTTTAGTCATATTTATAACTTATGAGCAACTATAGTACATTTGATACATTTGAAGAGTTGGTCAAAGACAGACGTAAGAGTAACAGTAGCGCATTAATTGATAATGCGGCGTGGGATCATGCGTTGACACTTTTTTACAATATGCTTGAAGTTGCTAGTGATAAAGAAAAATCGGTTCGCATTATCACTGGTTCAATGAACAGAGATTTTTACTGTGATTCAGGAATAACGGACAGATTAAAAAAAATAATGGGTGAAAACATCGCAATAGAAATTATTGTGGCGAATGATCCTGCTATGGATCTCAATTTACACCCATGTGCAAGCATGATTGATGCATATGAACATGGGAAAATACTGATAGCAAAACCGGCTATTGCTTCTCCTCACATGCTATTAATTGGTGATGACGCTAGCTGTTTTAGGTTTGAGGTAGATCACACTCAAGCCAAAGCGAAAGCCAGTTTTAATAATTCTATTTTGGGTTCGTCACTAAACGAGCTGTACGAAACCACAAGGTCTATTATCTCGTCTTCTGATAATGGTAATTTACAGGAAGCAGCTTAAATTTTGCCCGCTACGATTAACCCAGGCGAAAGTGCTGACAGCACTCATTATTATCACGTCTGCAATGAGTGTATTCGGGCAGTATGTTAACAATTTACATGCAGAAAAGATTATTCGTTTGCGGGCAGCTTTTAACCTCTTGGAATTTCCAAGTAGAAATTCTAATAAACCTACACCATACGCGGCTGTAAAAAAACAGAGTGATCTGGCAATATCCAACTTTGAGGGGCTTGAGAAATCATTTTGGTTTAATTGCCAGGTTTGGTTTGTCATCTCTTTGTTTTCGTTGCTTGTGGTTGCCGTTGCTTTGGAAATGTTATTTGTTCTTAGTAAGCCTGAATGGTGGGTTTGGGCCTATTGTATTTATGGTACGGCACTTTTATCGCTGTCTGCTGCTCTTGGGGTAGGTCTGTTTAAGAAATCTTCCTATATCAAGCAGTATAACGCCAAACTAGAGACGATAAAACTTCTGCACCAATCTGTTTCAACAGCAATTGCGGTGATTACGGAAGATAATCAGAATAAAGACAACTGAAGTCTGGGGCAGGCTGCATGCCGTCAACGGCAATCAATCTAGCGGGTTCAAGTCGCGTGTGAGGAATTTCTCATTCACCCCGTTAGTACTGCGGAGCATTATGTAAGTAATTGCATGGTGTAAGTTCCGTGAAGGCAAAGCTACAGGCTGCAACACAAGTATCTGTATTAGCCTCGTTAACCAACTAAGGCACCTGCCGGGTCTGACCAAGCTATTGATGATCTTTCGAATACCCATGAAGCAAAGTAGGTAGAAAATGATGAATGCACCCTTTCGCCCCTCACTTTTTGTTTGTATTATCCGATAACATCAACAAACTCTGTGGATTAATGCGCACATGATTAAAACGCATGCCCCAATGTAAATGGGGGCCTGTTGAACGGCCAGTACTGCCAACCTCGGCAATAACTTGGCCAGCGCTTACTTGCTCGCCAAGCTTTACATGGCTCTTGTGCAAATGTGCATAAATACTAACCAAGCCTTTACCATGCCCTATGGCAATCAACGTACCATTTAAAAACATATCCTCAACCAAGAGGACTTTGCCAGCCAATGGCGCAGCAATAGGACTGCCTTCTGGTGCCGCAATATCAATGCCAGAATGCGGCGATCTGGCTTTACCATTCACATAACGCTGCGCACCAAACGGTGTCGATTCAATGCCGTCAACGGGCATGCTTGCTTTTGAAAATAAAGGGAACCGATCAAGTTTTATATCATAGGTATTTTTGATAGCCTGCTGATCAGCTCGAATGCGCTTAAGCGCTGCAGCATCAAAACTGGACATGTTTTTTTCAACGGTGATACGAGAAATGCGAAACTCGCCTTTTGTAACATGCAAATGCTCAGTATAATTGTTTTTTTCACTATGCCATTGAAGTGGGTAGTTGCCTATTTTTTGCTGGAGATCAACCCCAATCCAGCCATGTGTCATGCCATCAATATTTTTTTGAAATGGCCACGATTTCCCCAAAGCTGTAAGCTGTTGAATATCGCTATCGGCATGGATTTGAACGTGAATGATATCCCCTTGGGTGGCTTGCCAGTCCATAGTCTGCTGTGCAGCAGCAGTATGAGCAAAAAGAAATAAAAATATTATCCAGTAGGGCATGGCAGATCCTCGGCTTTTGAAGATAATGGTTGTATGGATTCAATCCGTGTTGTTAATGCACCATCTTGGAAACGAATACGCATAGGCTCGCCTACTTGCGCTGCTGAAGCATGACTTACAAGTTTTCCGTATTGGTCATAACTAAGGCTGTAGCCGCGTTGCAGCACATGACTAGGATCGAGTGCATGTAGCCGCTCGTATTGTAATTGAAGTCTATAGTGCAATTTTTGCAGTGCTGATGTCCAATGTTGCATGAGCAGCTGCCGACAGCCATCAAGTTGATGCTGCCTTTCTGGAAGTATATGCGTCAAACAGGTAATAAGGTGCTCCTGCATAATATGAAGATGCTGCTGTTTTTGGCGCAATTGACGGCTGGGCTCAAGCGTAAGAAGCTGTTTACACTGATGTGATAAAACTTGCTGGCGCTTTTGCTGCATATTTGTCAGCGATGATAGAAGCCGCTGTTGCAATAAAAAACTTTTCTGCAATGCCTGATCTAGGTTACGCTCTTGCTGATGCTGTAAGCCTTGCTGTTGCATGCGTAAACGCTGTTGTGAGGTATGCAACAAAGCTGAAATTCGATGCCTTAAACGCTGTGTTTGTGGTATGCTTTGACGTAAAATTTGCTGCGATGGACAGCATAATTCAGCAGCATTGGATGGTGTGGCTGCCCGCATGTCCGCAGCATAATCAGCAAGCGTAGTATCAATTTCATGGCCAATTCCCGTAATAATTGGTGTGCTGGATATTGCGATTGCTTGAACCACCGCTTCATCATTAAAACACCACAAGTCCTCCATACTCCCACCACCGCGAACGATTAGAATGACATCGGGTTTATCATTCAGATCTTGTAAACACTGTATGGCAGCCGCAATAGAAGCTGGAGCCTGCGATCCTTGCACAATGGAGGGAGCTAGGCTTATCTTTAGCCAAGCTGGTCGTGTTGAAAGTGTTTTTTTTACATCTTCAAATGCTGCTGCCGTTGCTGATGTTACAATGCCGATATGCTGTGGTAGTGGTGGGATCTTTTTTTTGTGTTCAGTGGAAAACCAACCATACTGAGCAAACAAAGCCTTTCGGCGTTCAAATTCCGCAGCCAGTTGCCCAGCACCAGCGGGATGAATATGCGTGACAATCATCTGATATGTTCCGCGCGGCTCATATAAACTAAGATGCCCATTGAAAATAAATTCGAGGCCTTCCGTTGGTCGCGTTTTTAAGCGCACTGCAGCTGAACGCCAGACCACCGCTGAAATGTTTGCATGGCTGTCTTTGATCGTAAAATAAAGATGCCCTGATGCAGGCCTTGTAAGGCGGGATATTTCGCCTTTGACTTCAATATGCGCGAACCCTTGCTCTAATGTTTGTTTGATGCGGGCGGTCAGCTCTGTGACGGTTAATGGCTGGCTCGAAAAAAGGGAGGGTGAATCCATAGCAGCAAGCTACGTGATCTTGTGGAAATGACCAACACGCATATTCTGTGACACAGACTCACAGCGCATTCAAGGTTGATTTTGAGCTTGATGGCTCCTCTTTTTTTTACAGCTCTGCTGAGGAACGGGGATGTAAAATCTAGACGGAAATCAGGCTTGCTGGAAAGTCATGCCGATTCTTTTTGCTTGTTTTCTTTGTTCAAGCATGTCGATGAAATAGGTGCGTTTATCAATACTGGCATTTAGTGTTCGCAAGATGAATCATGTCATGCAAACTTATGCCCGCCTCCCGCTTACGCTTGTTCGGGGGAAGGGCTCATATGTCGTTGACGACAACGGCAAACAATATTTGGATTTTGTGGCCGGTATTGCAGTAAATACGCTGGGGCATGCCCACCCAATGATGGTGGAGGCCTTGCATCAGCAAGCACAAGAAATGCTGCACTGTTCCAACCTTTATCATATTCCCAAGCAGATTGAGCTTGCTGGTAAACTGGCTGAATTATCAGGGCTTGATGAAGCTTTTTTCTGTAATTCAGGCGCTGAAGCCAATGAAGCAGCTATCAAAATTTCCCGCAAGTATTTTTACGATGCTGGTTCAAACCGGCGTACTATCATTAGTGCAACCAACTCGTTTCACGGCCGTTTGCTTTCAACGCTGACAGCAACAGGACAAGATAAAGTAAAAGTAGGTTTTGACCCTTTGCCTACTGGCTTTAAACATGTGCCATTGAATGATTTGAGTGCTTTAAGGCATGTCATGGATAGCGAAACTGCTGCAGTTTTATTGGAACCGTTACAAGGTGAGGGTGGGGTCAATTTAGCCGCTCCTGAGTATTTACAGGCGGTTCGTAAACTTTGCGATGAGCAGGGTGTTTTGCTTATCTTGGATGAAGTGCAAACAGGTATCGGGCGTACGGGGGCGATGTTTGCTTTTGAGCATGCAGGCATTCGCGCTGATGTTATCACATTGGCAAAAGGGCTAGGAGGTGGCTTGCCTATTGGCGTTCTTCTGGCCTCAGCAAAGGTAGCCTCTGCATTTTCAGCGGGTACGCATGGCTCGACCTTTGGTGGTAACCCGTTGTCCTGCACGGCAGCATTAACAGTGCTGCAAGTGATAAAAGATGAAAATATTCTAAAAAATGTTCAAGCTAGAAGTGAGCAGCTATGCCAAGGCCTTACGAAACTTATACAGCGTTTTGACTGTTTGACAGCTTTGCGTGGGCAAGGTCTGTTGCTTGGTCTATTATGTTCTCATGAAGTCGCCCCAGTGGTTGATGCATGTCGCCATCATGGTTTGTTGGTTTTATCTGCTGGTACACATGTGTTACGCATGCTGCCGCCGTTGAATGTTAGCGAGTCGGAAGTAGCACAGGCTTTAATATTTTTTGAGAAAAGTTTGAATGAGGTTTCAACATGAAGCACTTCCTCACATTATTGGATCTAAAGCCTTATGAGCTTGCGCATATTCTCAATCGTGCTTTTGAGCTCAAGGTCATGCAAAAAGCGGGTAAAACGCACCATACACTGGCGGGCAAAACCTTGGGCATGATTTTTGATAAAGCATCAACCCGTACACGCGTGTCATTTGAAGTTGGCATGTACCAAATGGGTGGTCATGCCTTGTTTTTGCATTCAGGAACCACACAGCTTGGCCGTGGCGAGCCTGTTGAAGATTCTGCTCGCGTACTTTCACGCATGGTTGATGCGGTGATTATTCGCACCTTCGACCATGCCATGGTTGAGCGCTTTGCACGCTATGCAAGCATTCCAGTCATTAATGCTCTGACAGATTTAACGCACCCGTGCCAAATTTTAGCTGATATTATGACCTATATGCAGCACCGTGATGAAATAAGAGGGCGAACGGTTGCTTGGGTTGGTGATGGTAATAATATGGCGCACTCTTGGATTAATGGCGCTGTGGCGTTTGGATATCACCTAAATTTAGCCTGCCCGAAAGCCTATGCGCCAGATGAATCTCTGCTTAATAAAGCGCGTAGCTTGGGGGCGCAAATAGAATTGACCCATGATATTCGCGCTGCTGTGTCGGGTGTGGACTTGGTAACGACTGATGTTTGGGCATCCATGGGTCAAGAAAAAGAGAAAATCGAGCGGGAAAAGGCTTTTTCTGGATTTATGGTGGACAGCTGTGTGATGGCATATGCCAAGCCCAGTGCTTTGTTTATGCACTGTTTGCCAGCGCATCGCGGTGAAGAAGTTTCTGCAAATGTGATTGATGGACCTCAATCCATTGTGTGGGATGAGGCGGAAAATCGCCTTCATGCCCAAAAATCATTGCTCGAATTTTTATTACAACAATAACTGGAGTTTGTATGTTAAAAGAAAGTGTAAACAAGGTTATTTTAGCCTATTCAGGAGGCCTAGATACTTCGATTATCCTCAAATGGCTTCAAGATACTTATCAGTGTGAGGTCGTGACATTCACAGCCGACATTGGGCAGGGCGAAGAAGTTGAAGAAGCACGTAGCAAAGCTGAGGCCTGTGGTGCCTCAGCCATTTATATTGATGATTTAACTGAAGAATATGTGCGCGATTTTGTATTTCCTATGTTCCGCGCTAATGCGATTTACGAGGGTGAGTATTTGCTCGGAACATCCATTGCACGCCCATTGATCTCTAAGCGTATGATTGAAATTGCCGAGCTTGAAGGTGCTGATGCTGTATCGCATGGCGCAACGGGCAAGGGCAATGATCAAGTTCGTTTTGAGCTTGGTTTCTATGCCCTTAAGCCCGATGTGAAAGTGATTGCTCCGTGGCGGGAATGGAATTTAACCTCGCGTGAGCAAATGCTTGCCTATGCTGAAAAGCACGGTATTGCCGTTGAACGGAAGCGCGGAAGCTCTAAATCCCCCTATTCTATGGATGCGAATTTATTGCATATTTCTTATGAAGGTTATGATTTGGAGGATCCGTGGGTTTCGCCAGGTGAAGCCATGTGGCGTTGGTCGGTATCGCCTGAGGATGCTCCAGATGAACCTGAGGACATTGAATTGAGCTATCAAGGTGGTGATATTGTTGCCTTGAATGGTATTGTCATGACTCCAGCGGTAGTGCTTCGCGAATTGAATCGCTTGGGCAACAAGCATGGTATTGGCCGCATTGATATTGTTGAGAATCGCTACGTAGGTATGAAATCGCGTGGTTGTTACGAAACACCAGGAGGCACCATTATGCTCAAAGCGCATCGTGCGATTGAGTCTTTGACGGTTGACCGCGAAGCAGCACACCTTAAAGATGAGTTAATGCCGCGCTATGCGAAGTTGATTTATAATGGCTACTGGTTCGCACCTGAAACACGCATGATGCAATCTGCCATTGATGCATCACAAGTGACGGTCAATGGCGACGTGCGTTTGAAATTGTATAAAGGCAATGTCATGGTATTGGGTCGGCGCTCGAATGATTCATTGTTTGATGAGCGTTTATGTACATTTGAAGATGATGAAGGTGCTTACAATCAGCAGGATGCGGATGGGTTTATTAAATTGAATGCGCTGCGTTTGCGTATGAATCAACTGGCGGGGAAGTGAAATGAGTGTTCAAGATCAAGATCAAGGTTATGCTAAGCCTATTCGTATTTTTCATAGCGTTTTTGCTTGTTGTATAATAGTGCAGTTGTCCATTGGCGAGTTTATGGATGTGCCTGAAGTGCATGACGAAGCCAAAATTTCATCACTTGCATGGATTACGCCAGCTGTAGCGCATGAGCAGCATCATGATGAGGCAATGCCTGCTACATCGGGCCCAGTTGAAGAGTCTCTAGGCTTTGAAGTGCATGAAATCTTGGGTTTAACCATTGCGGTGCTGCTTGTGATTCGTATTTTTCTGGCGATGACTTCTTTGCCAGGTGCCAACTGGCGTTATATTTTTCCTTGGTTGTTTGCCTCTGGACGCAAACAATTGAGTGATGAAATAAAGCTGCAAATGGCTGGCTGGAAAACGTTCAAGCTTGCACGTCCTGAAGATGGTGAGGCGGTTGCGCGAAGTACTCATGGTTTGATTCTTTTGTCGGCGCTTGTTATGGGTATTACAGGCACATTGCTTTATTTCGGCTGGAGTACGACAGCACCACAAGTGGGGTGGGTTGAAATGGTAGCTGAAATCCATGAGGCCGTTGTCGGTGCTTTGGAGGCTTTGCTGGCGGTGCATATTATGGCTGTGATTTTACATCAACGTCAGGGTCATCAAATTATAGATCGTATTAAACCAATGACTTAAAGAGCTCGGGTTCTTGTTATGAGGTATGGTAGGGTAATAGCAAGAGTGGTGTGTTGAATAGTTTCTTTTCAATTGTCGGACAAAGTAATTGACAGGCTAAAAGTTGGCGCTAACGTTCGCCGCCCTTCGATGGGGTGCTGGTGAATTTCACGGGTATTTTGTTGTAGGGATTGCATTGTTTTTGATGGTGTTTGACGTTTCTTTTGGGCTGTTATTTTAAAGGTGCGGAAAAACAAAGTGATTGACAGTGACATGTTTGGCGATAATGTTCGCCGCCCGCTGACGGAGACGTTGGTTTGGGTTTGTTCTTTATAATTTGTAATTTTTATTTGAGCTGTGGCCACATCGGGTCTTCCTTAA
>JAUZQT010000160.1 GCA_030950825.1 Mariprofundaceae bacterium
GATGTTCCATGTGGGTAATCAACACTTCATCACCAGTAGCAATGTTCGCGCCGCCCCACGATGAGGCGACTAAATTGATGCTTTCGGTCGTACCACGCGTAAAAACAACTTCTTTGGTTGATTTGGCATTGAAAAAATCACGAATCGTTTCACGTGCTGCCTCATAATCAGCCGTCGCGCGCTCAGACAACGCATGTACACCACGATGAATATTCGCATTATCTTTTTCATAATACTGACGCACAGCATCAATCACACACTGTGGTTTTTGCGTGGTTGCCGCATTATCCAAATACACCAAAGGTTTACCGTAAAGTTCTTGATGCAGTATTGGAAAGTCACTGCGAATGTTCTCAATATTCATGGTATTCATCCAAGTAAACCATCAAGTTCTGCGCCATGTGGTAGCTTGGCAAAAGCAATACCCTCGATATAAGCGCGCACCTGCTGATTGCTCATGCTGGTTAGCACTTCATCAGCAAACGCAAAGGTTAGTAATTCTTGTGCCGCAACCGCTGAAATACCGCGTGAACGCAAGTAAAACAATTGTTGTTCATCAAGCTGCCCCACCGTTGCGCCATGCGCACATTTCACATCATCGTTGTAAATTTCCAATTCAGGCTTGGTATCAATTTCGGCATGTTTGGAAAGCAATAAATTGCCATTGGATTGGGCTGAGTCTGTTTTTACAGCGCCTTTGTGCACCACAACCTTGCCATTAAAGACTGCGCGGGAGCGCCCATCAAGCACAGTGCGGTAATTTTCACGGCTGGTACAGTGCGGCGCAATATGATCAATACGGGTATGATGATCCACATGCTGCCGACCACCCAACACAAATAAACCATTCAATGCACACGTTGCACCCTGCTCTGCCAATGCAACCACGACATCCACACGGCTTAATGCACAGCCCAGTTCAACAGCGTGCAAGGTATACGAAGAATCTTGCAGTTGCTTGACTTCGACGCGCGCAATATGCGTTTGTTGATTTGATTCCTGTTGTATGCGTATATGCTGCAAACGCGCACCTTGTTTTAAAATAACATTGCTACTCAAGCTGCTTAATGCTTTTTCTTCACTCACCCCAACATAATGCTCAATCACCTCAGCTTCTGCCTGCTTGCCCATTAATATCGCATGACGAATAAAATTGGTTTGAGTGCTGATATGTTGAATATACAAAGGTTTTTCCAAAACTGTGTTATTTGCCACACACAGCAATACACCATCACTGGCTTTGGCAGAATTAAGCGCCAATAAGCCATTAAATAAAGGCTCATCCCCACGAACTTCAAATAAACGCTGAATATCATCGGGTGCCTGCCCACCCATATCATTCAAGAATGCAGCCAAAGACAAAACAGTCACATCTTCAGGAAGGTTCGAGTGCGCATCATCAAACACACCATCCACCAACACTGCTTTATAAGCATCCAAATCGGCAATAGCGGTGCTGTTGATGATCGAAGCATGATTATCTATCGGTGCTGTGCTGCTTGAATCAATGGATAATACATGTTGGATGCGCGAAATATCGGTATACTTCCAATCCTCATGGCGCGTGCTGGGCAGCCCAGTCTCTTTAAAAAGATCAAATGCTCGCCTACGAATAGCTGCAACGCTCATACGCTTTTCTCGCTGCCCAAAGCCTCAGCTTTCACCCAATCATAACCACGCTCTTCAAGCTCTAAAGCCAGAGACTTATCGCCAGTTTTTAAGATTTTACCATTTGCCAACACATGCACAAAATCAGGTTCGATATAATCCAATAGGCGCTGATAATGGGTGACCATCATGATGGCACGATCTTCGCCGCGTAATTTATTCACGCCCTTGGCAACAACACGCAAGGCATCAATATCCAAGCCTGAATCGGTTTCATCTAGCAAGGCTAAAGAGGGTTCGAGCACAGCCATTTGGAAAATTTCATTGCGTTTTTTCTCGCCGCCAGAAAAGCCTTCATTCACCGAACGACTTAAAAAAGAGGGATCAAGCTCGACCAGTTTAGCTTTTTCTTTCACAATTTTCATGAAATCAATGGCATCCAATGCATCCAAATCTTGTTGTTTGCGTTTGGCATTCACACCAGCTTTAAGCAGGTACGTATTATTGACACCTGGAATTTCAACGGGATATTGAAAGGCAAGAAACACACCAGCCCAAGCCCGCTCTTCTGGCAACATAGCCAATAAATCTTTGTTTTTATAGGTCACTGATCCAGAGGTGATTTCATAACCACCACGACCAGCAATCACATTGGCAAGGGTTGATTTTCCAGCACCATTGGGCCCCATAATGGCATGCACTTCACCAGCAAGAATCGTGAGGTTTAGGCCCTTGAGAATTTCTTTGCCTACGACAGAAACATGCAAATCTTTAATCACTAACATCTTATCACCTTCATCTGAACTGCGAAGAGTGCAGAGAACACATGTTTTTGTGATCTTCTATTGCTTCGCAATGATTTTTTTTATCCAACGGAGCCTTCAAGGGAGATTTCAATCAAGCGGTTGGCTTCAACAGCAAACTCCATCGGCAGTACATCAAACACATCTTTACAAAAGCCATTAACAATCATATTCACGGCATCTTCTTCCGATAGACCGCGCTGCTGGCAATAAAATAATTGATCTTCACCAATTTTTGAGGTGGTTGCTTCGTGCTCTAAACTTGCCGTTGAATTTTTAACTTCGACATATGGGAAAGTGTGCGCAGCACACGCATCGCCCAACAACAGCGAGTCACATTGTGTGTAATTACGAGCATTTTCAGCCGTTTTAGCCATACGCACCAAGCCACGGTAGGATTGTTGCGCGCGACCCGCTGAAATCCCTTTAGAAATAATCGTGCTCTTGGTATTTTTACCAAGGTGAATCATTTTTGTGCCTGTATCAGCTTGTTGACAATGGGTAGTGACAGCCACCGAATAAAATTTACCCACGGAATCATCGCCCTTTAAGATGCAACTTGGATATTTCCATGTGATGGCTGAACCTGTCTCTACTTGGGTCCATGATACTTTGGAGCGGGCGCCGCGACATTCCGCGCGTTTGGTGACGAAATTGTAAATACCACCCACACCATTTTCATCACCTGGATACCAATTTTGAACGGTGGCATATTTTATTTCGGCATCATCAAGCAGCACCAACTCCACCACTGCCGCATGCAATTGATTCTCATCCCTCATCGGTGCTGTACAGCCTTCAAGGTACGAAACATAGGCTCCCTCATCGGCAATAATCAAGGTGCGTTCAAATTGCCCTGTATTCAAAGCATTGATGCGGAAATAGGTTGATAACTCCATAGGGCAACGCACACCTTTAGGAATATAGACAAAGGAACCATCGGTAAATACAGCACAATTCAATGCCGCAAAAAAATTATCCTGTTGAGGAACGACCGTGCCCAAATACTTTTTAACCAATTCAGGATGCTCACGAATGGCTTCTGAAATAGGGCAAAAGATCACCCCTGCCTCAGTCAGTTTACTTTTAAACGTGGTTGCAACCGATACTGAATCAAACACCGCATCCACAGCAATATTGGTGACACCCGCCAAAAACTCCTGCTCTCGCAAAGGAATTCCCAGTTTTTCATAGGTCTCTAAAAGCTTGGGATCCACCTCATCCAGACTTCCAGGGCCGTCACCTTTGGATTTGGGGGCAGAATAATAAGAAATAGATTGATAGTCTGTAGGCGTATAGTCCACAGCTGCCCAAGTTGGTTCTTCCATGGTTAGCCAGTGTCGATAAGCTGCTAAACGCCAATCTAGCATCCAATCAGGTTCTCCTTTGATCGAAGAAATATGGCGAATGGTATCTTCGTTCAAGCCTGGCGGCAGGGTCTCTGATTCGATATCGGTGACAAAGCCTGCCTCGTATTCTTGCCCTGCTAGCTGCTTTTGAATTTGTTCATTTGTTGCCATTATACTGCCTCTCTTTCTACAGGCTTGGCAATGGGCTTGATTTGAATGGGCTCGGTTTGAATGGGCATCGTCTTCTTCATTACAAACACGGGTGTAAACGCTTCGCTTGTCATATCTTCTAGGGTAATGCCTTCAAGCGCATGGTGGATGGCCGCATTGATCCGTTTCCAATGGTTGCTTGTCGAGCAAAAAGGCATTTGCTCACACTCATTTTTTTCAAGGTTACACTCAGTTAAGGCAATACTACCTTCAAGACAGTGAATAATTTCACGCAGTGTGATGTTTGAGGCAGGCCGCACCAAGCAATAGCCACCATGCGCTCCACGCTCAGAGTTTAGTAAACCAGCATGTAATAATGTTTGTAAAATCTTGCTAACAGTTGGCGCGGGAACCCTCGTTGCCAAAGCAAGACTACTAGAAGTCAGGCGAGCGGAAGCGTCTTCAGCAGCGCGCTTTGCAAGCTTTGTCATCAAAAGAATCCCGTAATCTGTCACCCGTGTTAATCGAAGCATTCGCACGTTCCTTATCCAAAAAATAAGTTAATGTGGAGTATTATAATCTGGATTAACATGACTTCAACCCTTCCTCTATCAAGGGTTTAGTTCAAGGGCTTCCCAGGAGGCTTGCGCTGGCTTATTTTGCCAGCATCTCTTCAACACTCGAAAACAGCTCATTCGCACGCTTGCGTGCAAGTTTTTTATTTGTCCAATGGCCATTTTGATACGTTTGCGCCATTGTGCGAATTTCCAAGCGCGTTTTAACGGCTGTTTCTAGGCTTTCGCGTAATACACGCGCGACATAGCGATAGCGAATCGCTTGCGGCCCGCCGCCGCCAAAAGCATTTAATAAGGTGTTTACATTTGGATTATTGGCATCGGTACGAATCCAATCGGTGGTAATAGTGCCGCTGGCTGAGTCAATACTTTGTACAGGCAAGTTTAACGCCCCCATGCCGTCAATCACTGCTGAAAAAACCGAGCCTGTCGAGGCATCATAAAGCCTAGCATCAAGTGCGACCTTCTTTCCCTTCAGCGTAGCTTGGTAGCGTTTGGGTATTTTTTTATGAACAGCTATGCCACCAGCATCGGGCACTTCAATCGTACCCCGTAAGCTTGGCGGAATATCCAGAGCAGGCCGGCTCTCTGATTGAACAACGGCTGCCTGCGAGGGTGTCTTTCCAGCCCCTTCGTCCACACTCCAAAGCATCTTGGAGCCTCCAGACATACAGCCCGTTAATAATACAACTACAGCAATTGGAAAAACTCTGGGAAAATAAGCAATAAACGTCATGGGGCGGGATTCAAGCGGACATAAGGCATAAGGTCAAAGGTATTCTGCAGGCAGCGTCATCCTTTATGCCTCATTGTATAAAATACCCGCTGCTAAGCTCCTTCAGAAAAAACATAAAAGATTCGCTCGAAGATTGGAAAAAAACGACTTTTGTCTATACTATGCCCATGCGCTTAATCATGTTAGATACAGAAACAACGGGCCTGTCCCCCCAAAGTGGCGACCGCATGGTAGAAATTGGCGCTATTGAAGTAAGTCAGCGGCACATTCAACGAGAACGGAAATTTCACCGATATATTAACCCTGGACGCCCAATCCCTGATACGGTTGTGCGTATCCACGGCATTGATGATGCCAAGGTTAAAGACAAACCCAGCTTTGCAGATATTGCGCCTGACTTCCTTAAATTTATTGAAGGTGCAACCTTGGTCATCCACAATGCCCCCTTTGACCTAGCCTTTATTATGCATGAGCTTGCCAAGGCTGGGCTGCCAAATATCGGTGATGTGCCTGTGGTTGATACACTATTAATGGCACGAAAACGATTCCCTCACCAGCGAAATACCCTTGATGCCTTGTGCGACCGCCATGGCATTGAACGCGGCCATCGAATCCTGCATGGGGCATTATTGGATGCCGAACTGCTGGCTGAAATGTATTTGGCCATGACGGGAGGCAATCAGTTTTCACTCGGCGTTGATGTGGAAAGCACATTGGCATCAAGTATTATACACTTGCCTGAAACAGCTCAAAACCTGCGAGATAAAAAACCTGCCCTACCGCAACGCAAGGCGTTAAACATACATAGCAAAGATGAAGAGGCACACAAAATGATGATGCAACGCATTGATAAAGAGAGCAAAGGCCATGCAATTTGGCTACAGCATGATAATAACAGGAGCCCACAACCATGATGCTACCGTCTCCGATCATGATGGTTTGCGCAGGTAATATGTGCCGCAGCCCTTTTGCCGAATATTATATGCGCATGAAACTAGAGCAGGCGGGCGTAGCTGGTGCGTGTTTCAGCAGAGGCCTGCTTGCCATGCCTGGCCGCAAGGCTCCAGATCTCGCCAAGCAAATTGCAAGAGAGTTTGGCGTTGAAATGCAAACCCATATCTCACAAACCATGCTCGCACCCGATGTTGATCGGGCGGCACTTATTATGGTTATGGAGCCAGCACAACGTCAACACTTGAGTAAAATGCGGCCTGCCAGCATAGGTAAAGTTTTTCTTTTATCCCAGCCTTTAGGAGGCGCAGCCATTGCCGACCCAATGGGCAGTGATGCTGATTTTTTTCGTAAGGTCTATCAGGAAATAAGCCATGCCATTGACGCTTGGGGCGAACGCTTTGGCATACCCCAATGAATGTAGACGTGCATCCTTTATGAACGCACTTATTCGTTTTTATTTTGCGTTAACGCCTCGCTTACAGGCCTTTATCATATTGCGTGATGGGCTGCAGTGCCTTGAATATGCACGCCAAGCAGATCACCCTTACCATTGGTTGCAAGCAGCAAGCGATGTGCAAACATCCTTGCTTGGAGGCCATGGTCGCAAGCTCGTCATTCCTGAGCTGATCGCTTTGCTGAAATCTATACGCGAGCACCTACACGAACTCGCAGAAAAGCATCCTGATTTTAGCGACAAAATCACTTCAGCCTGTGATACAATCATTCAGTATGAGGACGATATTCGTCAATGCATATTACCAGCATTAAATTTTTTAAGTGAGGATGGGCTGATAAAAGCTTGGGGAAATGCCAATCAAAAACAAGATTTTCTAGCGCATAAACTTAATTTTCCGCAGGTATTACCTATATTCTGGCAGTCTTTAAAGTTGCAAGAGACACTCGCTGAATCATTGCAGGAGCTACACAGCATTGTTATGCACATTGATCATATGCTGAATGATTTTGTGCAGTGGGAGAGCAAGACTGCCGAAGAAGGTCACGCACAAATTACGCCTTCCCGTGATCAGACCTATGGATTGTTAATCATCGGGCTAGATACCAAGTGGGTTGAGCGTGGTATTGTTCCTGACTTTTCAGGCAACCGCCTAGCCATTCGTATGCGGTTTCAGGCTTGGAAGGTCGGCGAAGCACAAAGTACTGTGCATGACGATATTCCTTATCAGATCATGCTGGTACCAATCGTATGACGCGCCCATTGAAAAAAACATGCTTCACCTGTCCGACTTGCAAGGCTGAACTAGAACGGAGCAATAAATCTTTTCCTTTCTGCAGCGAGCGTTGCCAAATTATTGATCTAGGCTGCTGGGCAGACGGCAGCTATAGCATAGCAGGAGATCCTGTCCCCTCATCAGAAAGTGATGAAGGCTACAGTACCCATTGAAGGTACACTCTGTGAACGATTATCACCAACAGGCCTACTTATGGGTAAGCATTGTTTTGGCTATGCCTATATTTTTGTGGCCTGGGAGCTTACTTTTGGGTTTTACGCCAAGCTTTGGTGTCACGATCGAACAAAATTGGATTGTTGCTGCCTGCAGCTTACTCATGGCCACTGTTGTTGCCGATGCCGCTTTATCTTATCGCCCACACTTAAGCCACGCGATTGGCAGTGCGCTATGGGTCGTTGTTGCTAGCTCAAGCATATCGCTTGTTGTTCGTAAACCTGAAATGGCTTGGCTCATTGCAATGCTGCTGGCTGCGCATTCATTTCACGCCCTTCATTGTCTGTGGCGTGGAACCGATGATGATAAACAATGGTGGCACTGGGTTGCTTGGTCTCGTGATAGCAGTACCGCGTTCATCATGTTTTTCTGGTTAAGCTCTTGGCCAAAATAAAAACGCGGGGCGAGGTAACAGCTTCTCATCTTGGCAGAGCGTGAGTATAAAACGCGAAGTATGGGTGGCTCCGCTATGTAATATTTTTTTGCAACGCCAGTGCTGGCCAAGCTTGAAGAGACCGCTGCTTTACTCTCGTCTCCCGCATATTATGTTTTCTGTTAAGCTTGCGCCATGTCCGTTTATACTGAACTTACCCATAAAAATATTTCCCTTATCCTTGAAAGTTACAACCTCGGGCCATTGAAATCCTTTGAAGGCATCGCTGCCGGCATTGAAAATAGTAATTTTTTTATTGATACCGAACAAGGGCGTTTTGTATTAACTATATTTGAGCGCATGAATGCGCATGAATTACCATACTTTATGCATTTGATGCGCCACTTGGCAGCAGAAGGTTTGGCCTGCCCAGATGTGATGAAGCGTCATGATGGCTCCTTGCTGTTTGAAGTGAAAGGTCATGAACAATCAAAAAGTGGTTGTATTGCATCCCGTCTACACGGCAACACCTTAGATTCGTTAAATGAAATTCAGCTGCATGCATCAGGTCAAGCATTGGCACAATTGCATTTGGCTGGTGCATCGTTTGATGAGCTTCGGTCGAACCCTACAGACATGGACTGGTTAAAAAACCATGTTGGTAAGGTCTTACAAGGAACAACGACAACATACGGCGATATGGCTGGAGAATTATTACAGGATGAGCTGCGTTATCAGCGCAAACAGCTATGGCATGATTTACCAGAGGGCATCATTCACGGCGATTTGTTTGTTGACAACATCCTTTTTGATGGCGATAAAGTATCTGGCATCATTGACTTTTATTATGCCCACAACGCACCGTGGATCATGGATATTGCTATTACACTGAATGCGCAGGCCATGTTGCTTACTGATACTGATCAGGATCGCATGCAAACATTTTTGGCTGGTTATGAAATATTGAGACCATTACAAGAAAACGAGCGGCTGGCACTGCCTGCATTATTACGCTTGGGGGCATTGCGCTTTTGGGTATCGCGTTTGTATGATGCACTATTTCCACGTGATGGTGCGATGACACAAACCAAAGATCCTGAAGAATATCGTTTGAAACTCTTATCTCATCGCAAAAGATGGCGTTAATCACCAGCAATGGTTGGTCTGGGAACATGCAATAAATCGACAACTCGATGCATTGATCGTTGTAAATAACTTGCGTTCTTTTCAAGAAAATTCAACGTTTCAGGGTGCGGATGTGCAATAACGATGCAACCGCCTTGTTGCTTTGCATAATGCTCAGCCCGTGCCCAAGCCTTATTCATATCCGCTTCTTTGATCGAATGATCCAAAAAAACACGCCGCTCTGCCCAGCGTAAGCCGTAACTTTTTGCGATATCTGACACTATAGACGTTGCTATGGTCTTTGAGTCAATAAAAAATAATTTATTTTTCTTGCAAAATGCCATCACCCAAGCCATTGGTTCGGGCATACTGGTCAAAAAAGACCCCATATGATTATTAATACCCTGTACATATGGCACTTTTTCTAAGCCCTTTCTGAGCATCCGTGTCACCGTTTCTTCAGACATGTCCGAACGCAAAAAGGAGCCATCCATACGCGCACGGTAATGCGGATTTGCAGGCTCCATTGGCATATGAAGCATCACCATATGGCCAGCACGATGCGCTATTTCTGCAGCCTCTCTGGCATAGGGGGCATCGGGAATAATTGCAATAGCTACAGGTAAACCCAAAGCCAAAATTCGCCGCAATGCTGGCAAATCATAGCCCACATCATCAATCACCAAAGCAGTACCATGCTGCCTCAAACGATCATACTGATACACCGTTTGATCCGTTTTTACAAACGCCGAAGCAGCAGGTTTAGACGCTCCTTTATGCAATAAAGGGCTGGTAATATCCTCATAGACTGGCTTTACTGAAGGCCGATTGTTCACAGCCTCGAATGGCTCCTTAGAATCTACTTGCGGCACAACCTTACCCTGACTGGCAACACCATCCAAGTTTGCAACATGGTATTGTTGCGAATAACTGGACCAAATCAAGATGCCTACAAGCAGTATAAGCACGCCAAATAATGCACTACGCAACCAGAATAATGGCTTTTTCTTGTGCGGATTTGACCTCTTCGGCTTGGCCTTTTTTCTCACTTGAAACTCACTACTGTGTAAGGTGCATATTCTTTTTCATATGAATTAACTACGCCCCTGCATCACATGCATGGCCTTCAACACATCCAAGGCACGTTGTAGCTGTACATCTTTATTCAAGCGATTTTTCATTTTTTTGGATGCTGTATTCTTAACCTTATTTTTGGTTTGTTCTTTGGTTTCTTTCTTGCCATTACCATTGGCTAAGTGACCCTTCAAATCACTTTCAGAAATACGCAAAGTGTTTTTTTCGGCTGCCGTTTTTGTCACGGCTACCCAAGGTACTTCAATATCAGGCTCGATGCCAGTCGCCTGAATAGAACGACCGCTTGGCGTGTAATAGAGGGAGGTTGTTAGTTTAAATGCCGTACCATCGGGCAAGGGAATAATACGTTGAACAGAGCCTTTACCAAAACTCTTAGTACCCATTAATACAGCACGTTTATTATCCTGTAGTGCACCGGCTACAATTTCAGAAGCTGAAGCTGAGCCATTATTAATTAATACGACCAACGCAGTGCCATTCAAAACATCACCATATTTGGCATCAAAATTCATATTGCGTCCAACACGTGATTTTGTGCTTACAATACCACCTTCATCCAAAAACATATCGCTGATTTCTACAGCCTGATCCAATAATCCACCTGGATTATTACGCAAATCAAGCACCGCGCCTTTAAATGAGCCACCGGCCTCTTTTTTAAGTTTATTTAATTGTTCACTGAGCTCTTTGCTTGATTGCTCTTGAAATTGCGTGACTCGAAGCCAGACATAACCCGGTGCCAATATACCGCTTTTAACTGATTTGACATGAATCACAGCACGAACAATTTTAATTTCAAGGGGTCTATTTTCTGTTTTACGAAAAATTGTCAAGACAATAGGTTCACCTGGTTTGCCACGCATGAGCTTCACAGCCTCAGGAAGACTCATGTCTTTGGCCAGTTGCCCATCAATTTTAACAATTAAGTCACCCGCTAAAATACCGGCGCGATCTGCGGGGGTATCTTCAATCGGCGAAACAATACGAATACCAGCTTCAGCAGAAGCTATCTCAATACCTAAGCCCCCAAACTCTCCCGATGTTTCCACCTGCATCTGTTTGTACATATCTTTATTCATATAGTTTGAATGCGGGTCAAGATTTGAAAGCATGCCAGCCAAGGCACCATCAATCAGTTCTTCATCTGTTTTATCTTCCACATAGGTACGTTTTATCGCATCCATAATCTGCGCAAACTTATCCAGCTGACGATAATCAGTTGCCGCAGTAGCTTGCTGGTAACCCTGTGACGGATTCCATGCCATGACACCTGCAACAAATACTGCAGTCATACCTGCTAGTAAAATCACCCGTGTTTTTTTTAAATTCATATTTATCTCCTGACAACTACTGATACAAGCTACTGATACAAGCTACTGATACAAACTACTTGTTTATTTCAACGATGTACGACACCAGCGTTCTGGATTCACAGCCTTTCCGTGATCCCGCAATTCGAAATACAAACGCGTTTTTTCAATCCAGCCCGTACTTCCTGCTTCGGCGATCACCTCACCAGCTTCGACCCAATCACCAAGCTGCTTATGAAGTGCGTCATTATGCGCATAAATAGCAATGATACCATCCCCATATTCAACAATCATCATCAGCCCAAACCCTCCGAACCAATCCGCATAGCGCACCTGCCCGTCTGCCATGGACAAAACCTGCCTACCTTGATGTTGCTTACTCACTGGCGCAATGTGAACCCCTTTCATTTTTGACTGCTGCCCATTCAATCGCGCACCAAATTTCGCCACCAAACGACCTTTCAAGGGCCAATCCAAACGCCCTTTAAGCTTGCGTATGGATAGATGTTGTACCACCTTATCACTTGCCAGCAAGGCTTCCTTGAGGCCTTCCAAAAGCTGAAACAATGCCTTTTCCTGCCGAATCAACGCCTTGTCTCGTTGCTTTTTAAGCTTGACATCCAAACGCATTTTTCGAGCCATTGTCTGTTTGGCCTGTAATCGTTTTTGCGCCTTTCTTTGCAATGCCTTCTTTTCATCCCGCAAGCGGCTGAGGTGCTGGCGCTCTGTTCGTAGACCCAGCTCTACAGCTTCAAGCTCAAGCCATGCCTCTTGCCATTGCTGCTGATCTTTTTGCTGCTGTTCCAGCATATAACGCAACATATACTTTCGATGCGGCACTTCCGTGATAGCCACACCCCCCAGTATATCCAACCAACTTGGCTGCCTATTGGCTCGTTGCCATGCAGCATTTGCCTCATTTTGCATGTGCTGTTGTAACTGTTGAATTTTCTTTTTTAATGTCTGACGTTTTTTAGAAAGCTGCTGGACCTTTTGATTGACCTGTTGCCATTGTTGGCTGGCAAGCGTCAATGCCTTACGCGCCAAAAGCAGGGTTGTATCCAATCGGTGTAACTCTTTGCCCAGTGAACCCAACTTCTTTTCAAGCGATTTACGCACAGCAGCCAAGCGCACACGCTCTTGGTGAATATGATTAATTTCAGCGCCAATATTCCGCTCTGCCCAAGCTTGACTAAAACTGAAGCTACTAAAAACATCACCATACAATAATAACACTGCTAGCAATAATACAGCGAAGTATGGAAAGCCACGCCGCGCCATTCTTTTAAGAGGCGGTAGGCTTTTCGAGATTTCCCGCCGTTTATTCACGATGGTATGGGTGCCCCTGGGTGATAGACCAAGCACGGTACAGCTGTTCAACCACCATCACACGGGCTAACTGATGTGGCAGTGTTAACAATGAGAGACTCCATATATGCCCAGCTTTGGCATGTATAACAGCTGATACACCCGAAGCGCCACCAATCACAAAATCCTGCTCTGCATTTCCAGGTAAATGCTGTAAATACCTTGCCCACTGCGTGCTTCCGAGCGTCTTACCGCGCTCATCAAACAGGATAAAATTGCCTTTAACGACCTTTAAAATATGTTTTTCTTCTTCTTGCTTGCGCTGTGCTAGTTGTTTGCTTCGTCCCTCTGCCAATTCAATCACTTGCAAGGAACACGCACCCGATAAACGCTTGCGAAAACGTGCTTCATACTCAGCTAATTCGGGCACCATACGCCCAACCACCAACAGCCGCAGCTTCATACCTCAGGTGTAGCACCTGAAATATCAGCACCTTGTGGATGCGCCCACAGACGCTCCAATTGAAAACTGGTTCGCACATCGGGCAAAAACAAATGCACGACCACATCTCCCAGATCTACCAATAACCACTCCATGGCTTCCAGGCCTTCAATTTTAGCAGGAAGCCCATTGGCATGCGCCACACCTGCGACAGCTTGTGCTATAGCTTTCAACTGACGGTTAGTACGCCCCGTTGCCAGTACAAAACGATCCGCAAATGCGCACTTACCCTGCACATCCATCACCATAATATCTTGAGCTTTTTTATCTTCAATCGCTTCAACCACAGCGTCTGTCATGGCCTGTAAACTTTGTCCTTCACTCATGTACTCTCTCCATAGCTGCCATCAATTTTATAAGCAGCCCGAATTTCATTGGCAATTCGGGCATCCAACACTGTGGATACATCTTTACCTGTCAAAATATGCTGCCTGATTTGTGTCGCTGAAATATCAGGAAGCTTGCTCTTAGCATAGCAAACATGTCCTGCCTGCATATCGGAGTTGGTTGATATACAGTCTACCTTCAACCAACCATCATGCCCTGCATTGATCGCTCCCCAACGGGAAAATACCAGCATATTACACAACTTGCGGTGTTCAGGGTAAGCCACCCAATCAGCCAAGCCTTTCCAAGCATCCATACCCAGCAAATAGTAGGGAGTCACGCTCAAATGACTTGAGATATGTCGCATCGTTTCAATAGTCGGTGACTGTCTCTTCTTTGTTTCCCAGTCCAGCACACGCACTTGTGGCAAGTCTGTAAACATCTTTTCCACCCATATCAGACGCTGCCTAGCAGATACATGTGATGTTAGCTTGCGATGTACTGGAATACCAACAGGAATCACCCATATCTCATCCAGCGGAAATTCATTTAGCGCTGCTTCAAGCAAAGCGCGATGCCCCATATGTGGCGGATCAAAGCTGCCACCAAACACACCAATTTTCCGCATAGAATTAGGTATCCTTCACCAGCCATAAAAAGTAATTTACACTTTCACTTGTCTGTCCTAGTTTTTTCGTTGCCACAGAGTACCCTGTTTTTGCCCCAAACATGAATGAAATCAACATGTAAGGTTCGTCGTTCGCACCAAAGCCAAATTTTAAAATTTAGTCCTTATTGTTTGATAACTATTCACCTCACCAAGCCATAAAAAAATCAATACCCCTTGCTAAAGTCTGTTTTATGGCACGTAGGACAAGGGGGAATACGCCCTGTCTTTTTAAAATGCATCGAATGATGGCATGCCTTGCAGGTTAATGTGCCAGCACTGGTAATCTCTCCTGAGCGACAAGAAAGTGACGATTCCGCTTTTTCTGCAGCGCCCGACAAAGCCGAGCCTGCCATCTGCAACAATGATGAAATAGAAGCCAGTGCACCATGTCCCAAGCGAGCTGGGTTTAGCTTGAGTTTGGCTTCATCACGCACACTACTGGCAATTTGCCCAAAATCACGTTCAAGAAAGCCCTTTAGTTTCTGGCCCTGCTCTTCGCTAAACTCTCCTGCATGGGTCAGTTGCTCACGCGCTTTTTCCATCGCGGTGTGCACCATATCAGTGCTTTTCTCGGCACCTGATTCAAACAGCTCTTTAAATTTTGCTGCCAGTACATCATATTGATCGGCTTCTTCACCACTGATGGCTGCATCATCCATGTGTTCAACCACGACATCTGCAAATTCAGATGTAGATAGCTTTACAGCACCATGCATCAACCGTTCAAAGTCATAGGTTACTGTTTTGGCTTGGATTGCGCCCTTGATGCCTTTAATCACCAAATCTGCAGCTGCATCCCACCCCATATAACGCAACATCATTTCACCTGAAAGCACCAGCGATGAAGGGTTGACCATATTTTTTCCTGCATATTTCGGAGCCGTGCCATGCGTTGCCTCAAAAATTGCTTGGCCTGTGCTGTAATTGATATTCGCACCTGGCGCGATGCCAATGCCACCCACCTGCGCTGCCAATGCATCCGATAAATAGTCACCATTTAGGTTCAATGTCGCAATAACATCAAAATCAGCAGGCCGTGTTAGCACCTGCTGCAAGGCTATATCCGCAATGCAATCTTTAATCACCATGCCATTCGGAAGCTTGCACCAAGGCCCACCATCGATTTCCAGCGCACCAAATTCCTGCTTGGCAAGCGCATAACCCCACCGCATAAAGCCACCTTCGGTGAACTTCATAATATTACCTTTATGTACCAAGGTCACCGACTGACGATCATTATCAATCGCATACTGAATCGCCGCCCGCACCAAACGCTCCGTACCTTCACGAGAGACAGGCTTTATACCAATACCCGACGATTCAGGAAAGCGTATTTTTGAAACACCCATCTCTTCCTGTAAGAATTTAATGACTTTTTTAACGTCATCCGAACCAGCTTCCCATTCAATTCCAGCATAAATATCTTCCGAATTTTCACGAAAAATAGCTATGTCCACATGTTCAGGCTTTTTCACTGGCGAAGGCACGCCATGAAAATATTTCACAGGGCGCAAACAGGTGTATAAATCCAACTTCTGACGCAATACCACATTCAATGATGCGATGCCGCCACCAATGGGCGTTGTCAATGGCCCTTTGATGCCCAATAAATAGCCTCGAAATGCCTCCAGCGTTTCTTCTGGCAACCAAGCCGCATCGCTTTGGCCATACATATTCCATGCCTTTTCACCAGCAAACACTTCCATCCAAGCTATTTGACGCTCGCCTGCGTAGGCCTTTTTAACCGCCGCATCCAAGATCAGTTGCGCTGCTGGCCAAATATCAGTACCTATGCCATCCCCTTCAATAAACGTAATAATGGGGTGATTGGGCACATGCAGCACACCATCCTCGCCCATGCTTATTTTCTCACCTTGCTTAGGAAGTTCAATCTTATCAAATGCCATGGGACACCTCTTTGTCAATCATTACTTCTTGTTCTTATTGGTAACTATTCAGGAATGGGGGATGGAATAGGCGCACTTTCTAATGGGTATGTTTTTTGCGACATACGCGCTGACTTTTGTGCCTGACGCCTTGCTTCCAAGGCCTGCATGCGCGCTTTATCATATTTCTTTTGCCTAATCGCTTCGGAGGCCTGTTGCAAAGCTGCTTCAGCACGCTTGAGATAAAGCTGTGATCCACCTTTTAAGGCTCTCATTTTTTGTGCCATTTCCACAGCAGAGCGTGCCTCAGCCATTTCTTGAACGGGAGGTTTCATCACACAAGCAAGCAATGCCAAAAGACAAACAAACATCCATATACGATTTATCATAGCTTAAGCATTACCCTCACTTCAGCTGCTGTCAATCAGATGTTGTTTTCACTACGGTGCGACGCTTACGCAAGCCCAGCTCTTTCCATTGCATATCACCCACTTCAGATGGCGAGTCTGCCATTGGATCTGCTGCGCGCTGTGTTTTTGGAAAAGCAATGACATCACGAATCGAATCCGCATCCACCATTAAACTAAGCACACGATCCAAGCCAAATGCCAAACCGCCATGCGGTGGCGCACCATATTTCAAGGCATCCAACAAGAAACCAAACTTATCATTAGCTTCTTCAGCGGAAATATTCAAGGCTTTCAATACCCGCGATTGAATCTCGCTATCATGAATACGAATCGAACCACCACCAATTTCGGTACCATTCCAGACCAAATCATAGGCCTGCGAGCGCATATCGAGCGGAGCTGTTTCAAGTTTATCCAAGTCTTCTGAATATGGCGCAGTGAATGGGTGATGCAAAGCTTGCAAGCGTTTATTTTCAGCATCCCACTCAAACATTGGGAAATCCACCACCCAAATAAATTGATTCGACTTGGCATCAAATAGACCCAAATCTTTACCCAGTTCAACTCGCAAATAACCCAACGCATTGTTGACCACATCTTTTGTATCCGCACCAAAGAACAATAAATCGCCATTTTCAGCTTGGCTACGTTCCAATAACGCCTTCAAAACATCTTCCGACAAATTCTTCACAATCGGAGACTGCAAACCTGCAGGAATATCATCCTTATCATTCACTTTGATGTATGCCAAGCCTTTGGCACCATAAATGGATACAAACTTGGTATAGTTATCAATTTTCTTACGACTCAACAGGCTATTACCATTCGGCACACGGATCACTTTCACCAAGCCGCCGTTGTTGGCCGGGCCACTAAACACTTTGAAATCTACCGACTTCATCAAATCAGTCACATCAATATGTTCCAAGCCAAAACGCACATCAGGGCGATCCAAGCCATATTTGGCCATGGCTTCGGCATAAGCAATGCGTGGGAATGGCGCATTGGGTGCCTGCCCCATAGCCGCTTCAAACATCGAAGAAATGAGTCCTTCAGCCACAGCCATGACATCATCTTGATCGACAAAGGACATTTCCAAATCCACCTGCGTAAATTCAGGCTGGCGATCAGCGCGCAAATCTTCATCACGAAAGCAACGGGCAATTTGATAATAACGATCCACACCAGCCACCATCCACAACTGCTTAAATAGCTGAGGGCTTTGTGGCAATGCATAAAATGAGCCTGGATAAATGCGGGAGGGAACCAAATAATCACGTGCTCCTTCAGGCGTGGACTTGTTAAGAATTGGCGTTTCAACATCCAAGAAATCTTGGCTATCCAAGTAATTGCGTGCTGCATGGCTTACTTTATGACGCAACATCAAATTCTTCTGCATACAAGGACGACGCAAATCCAAATAACGGTATTCAAGGCGATGCTGCTCACCCGTATTACAATCATCTTCAATAGCAAACGGTGGTGTTTCGGCCTTGTTTAACAACACAAGACTTGAAATTTTAATTTCAATATCGCCGCTTGGCAAGTTCGGATTGATGGCATCTTCATCACGGGGAATAACCTCACCAAGCACTTCGATCACGTTCTGCTGACGCATGGCATGTGCCATAGCATGCATTTCAGGAGTGTCGGGATGAGCTACTACTTGCACAATGCCCGAGCGATCACGCACATCCAAAAAGATCACACCGCCATGATCCCGATTGGTTTCAACCCAGCCATTAAGCCGAACCTGTTGCCGAAGATGTGTTTTACGAAAATCACCACAGTATGTACGCGCTATCATTGCGAGAGCCTCCAAAATCATTGCCGTCTGCTAACTTTATCAAAATCACCAAAAGGGCGGCGCAGCATACCCTTAACCAGCTTTTCCTGCAAAAATTCACTACGGCGCAATAGTTTATACAATTCAATATTGGCAAAAAAACAATATGTTTGTAACATCTTGCCATGAATATTAACGTTGCCATTCTTGGCTCCACTGGTTACACAGGTGCCGAACTCATCCGCCTGATTGAAGCCCACCCGCACTTCAATATCACACATTTGGGTGCGCACTCGCAAGCAGGAAAGAAAATCGGTGAAGTCTTACCAGGCATCGCCAGTCATATTGCCAATCAAACCTTAGCCCCTGCTGATGCAGCACTGGCCGATGATATACAATTGGTATTTACAGCCCTGCCACATGGCGCAGCAGCTAAAAGCGTTAAAAGAGCTTTGGATAAGGGCAAAAAGGTTGTGGATTTATCCGCTGATTTTCGTCATCAATCCAGCCAAGTGTATCAACAGGCTTATAATGTGGCACACCCTCACCCTGAATTATTGACGCATGCTGTGTATGGCTTAAGTGAGTGGGCGCGTGCAGATATTGCCAAGGCGCAGCTTGTTGCCAACCCTGGCTGTTATCCGACATCCACTCTGCTGCCTTTGATTCCGCTGCTGCGTGGCAAGCTGATTGATCAAAATCCCATTATTATTGATGCGAAATCAGGCACATCTGGAGCAGGTCGATCGGCCAAAACAGGTTTGTTATATTGTGAAATCAATGAAGGGCTTGGGGCTTATGGGCTACCGCGCCATCGCCATGCATGGGAAATGGAAGAATGGGCGCAAGGCTTTGGCATGCAACGTATCCGTGTTCGTTTTGTCCCCCACATCATCCCCATGACGCGCGGTATGCTAAGCACCCTACACCTCACTGGCAGCAATACGGATACGTGGCATCAAGCATTATCCCAAGCCTATGCTGATGAACCCTTTGTTCGTATTTTGCCTTTGGGAAGCCTGCCTTCTACAAAGTCTGTGGCTGGCAGCAACCGTTGCGATATTGGGCTATGTGTATTGAGTGACACTGAGGTCGTTGTTGTAAGCTGCATTGATAATCTACTCAAGGGCGCATCGGGTCAGGCCTTGCAAAATGCCAATATTATGTTTGATTTACAAGAATCACTTGGCCTTTCTGTGCATGCGCAGTGGCCTTAAAGCATGCAAAACACATCACATCTACAACGTATTTACCAAGCACTGTTTAAAGCCAGACAAGTGATGGTTGTGGATGCCAGCAGCCGAAAAGCAGCCAGGAACTGGTCTATCCGTCCGATTACTTTCTGGCTCACACCTATCATATTGATTGCTGCGGGTATCCTCTTTGATCACTACTATCTGACAGAAAAAACGTCCGTAAAGGTTTATTCTCAGGATATTCAATTGCAAAAACAACTGCAGCAGCTACGCAATGAGCGAACCGCCATTGAAGCCAACAATGATGTCAAACAAGCACATATACACAGTCTTGAAGGCGTTATTAAAAAGCAACAGGAAAGCATCGCCAAAAGCAATGAGCGTTTACGGGGGCTTGAAAGCATTTTAGAAGCGCGTAAAAATAAAGGTACCAAAGTTTTAAAGGCTTCAATCACTCAGGTAACCCCAAAAGTGCTGAATTTCTCCCTAACACTGGTCAAGGGTGGTAATTATCCGCGTTATAGCCGTGGAAAAATACGCTTCATCACACAGAATAAACATGGCAATAACGTTCGCTTACACTTTGAAAATGAGCAAACTACATTGCCATTCCGCATGGAAACCCATATCTTCTTGCAGGGTCAATTATATTGGGCAGATGACGCTGACAAACCTGAACATTTAGGGGATATAACCGTCATTATTTCTGATTTAAAAGGCAAAAAAATAACACAAGAGAAATGTACATTTGAGGATTTTTAAGCATATGCTGCGAAAACGCGAAAAAACTACAAGCACAAGTACCAACAATGACAAACAACATATTGATACACTGATTGGTGCACACTCAGTCATTACGGGCGAGTTATCTTTTGAAGGCGCTGTGCGCATTGATGGGCGATTTGAAGGTAATATTCATTCACGCAAAGGTGGCACCCTTATTGTCAGTGAAGGCGCTCAAATCACTGGCGAAGTCAATGTCCCAAGTCTTATCTTACATGGCTTGATCCAAGGCAATGTACGCGCTAGTGAAAGCTTGAAACTGGGTGAGACAGGCAACTTGAATGGTGATGTCGAATACAGTGTCATGTCTTTGGCTGAAGGCTCTGCGATCAATGGCCGCTGTACCCGAATTAGCGACAAAACGGCAACACCTGCGAGCAAAAATACAGTAAAAAAAGCACCTGTAAGAGGCAAGTCAAATTTAAAAGAGTTATGATTCGCGCTTATCGCCAGTGGCGGCCAGAGATTGATACATCTGCATGGGTTGCTGAATCCGCTGAAGTTATGGGGCGTGTTAAAATATCTGCTGATTCAAGCATTTGGTACCAAAGCGTCTTGCGTGGTGATGTGCATGATATTCATATTGGTGAACGCTCGAACATTCAGGATCACTGCACACTGCATACCAGCTATGGTCTGAATCCATGCATTGTAGGAAATGATGTGACAGTTGGCCATCGTGTTATTTTGCATGGTTGCGAAATTCAAGATTTTTGTCTGGTCGGCATGGGGTCTATTGTTATGGATCAAGCCGTCTTAGAATCAGGATGCCTGCTGGCGGCAGGCTCCCTCGTTCCTGAACGCAAAGTTTTGCGTAGCGGTTACCTTTATGCTGGCTCGCCAGCCCGTGAGCGCCGACCTCTAACGGACGAAGAAAACGCATTTTTAAAACAATCGGCCACCCATTATGTAGGGCTTGCAAAACATCACGCTCGCGAAACATGTCCACCATAACGCCGAACAAAGCCTTTGCAGCTATTGATATTGGCTCCAACACATTTCGTCTACTCATCGCTGAACCACGGGATGATTCAACGCGAGTACCTTGGCGCACCATGGCTTATACCCATCGTATTATTCGCTTGGGTGAGGGCTTACATCAAAGCGGCAAGCTTTGTGATGCTGCCATGCAACGTGCTCTACATGCCTTTCATGCATTTGCCAATATACTCCAACAACATGGCGTGAAAAACAGCCAGCTTTTTGCAGTCGCAACTGCGGCCATGCGAGAAGCCGAAAATGGCACTGCATTTTGCCAGTTGGTCGCACGTGAAACGGGCATTCATATTCAAATCATTGATGGGCAGCAAGAAGCCCATCATTCACTTGTAGGAAGTTGCGCCGTACTCAATAAAACAATATGCCAAGATTTTTTACTCTTCGATATTGGCGGAGGAAGCACAGAATTTATCCGTGCTCGAAATCAACAAAACCAAGATGCAATCAGTCAAAAATTGGGCGTTGTTCGCTTGGTGGAGCGCTTTTTACATAGCGATCCGCCCACGCAACACGATTATGCAGCCATAAAACTGCTATGCCATAAGCACCTTGATGACGTTGAAGAATATTGGCAAAAAAGCAATGGGACAAGTCAACCACCCAAGTATCTAGTCGGCACAGCAGGTACCGTGACGACATTGGCTGCCATTGACTTAAGCCTTTCAAGCTATGATGCGGATATTATCAATAATCATGGAATAAGCCGAAAACGATTTTTTATTTTGCGCGACCAACTGCTTGCGATGACACTAAAAGAGCGTCAGGCCATTGCCGCGATTGAATCTGGGCGAGCTGATTTAATGATTGCTGGCCTAGCGATTATCGAAAGCATCTTTGAGCGCTGGGAATACACTTGCATGACCACCGTTGATGCAGGTTTGCTTGAAGGGGCTTGGTTAAATATTTCGGCTCTTTCAAATTCTAACAGAAACTAACCCGCATTATTCATGAATCGCCGTGATGATCGCGTAAATATGTTCATCCTGTAGTAACAAAATATATAAAGAGGACAGTGGCTATTCTACGCAATCAAGCGCATAATGGTTACAAATTGAACTTCTAGTTTTTTGAATTATTCAGGCTAGATAAGAGGTGATTTGTGAAACAACAGCAGTTTGTTATCTGTTTATCTGGAAGAGTTCTCGATGGTTTTGATTCAAGCACAACACAGCAATCTTTTGCAAAGTTATTTCGTCTTGAAAATAATAAAGCCGAGAGCATGTTGAGCGGTAAACCTATTCGATTAAAGCAAACGTTTGACCGCAGTAATATTGGCCTTATTCAGAAAAAGTTAACCAGTATTGGGGTTGAGTGCCGAATAGAAATCATTAAGGAAGATGCTGGTTTTCTTAAAAAAGCGAAACCATCCACTGCTGAATCAAAAAAGATCGATGTGAAATATTGTGAACAATGTCATGGCAAACTTGATTCACACGCTGCATGTCCCAACTGTTCCGCTCCAAAAGAGCAAGAATCTCCTGAACCTCAAGATCAGCAAGCCAAGCTATTTGATTTTTCTAAGTTTCCGACTTCTATACTTATCACCATGGCATGTTTTGCTATCGTAGCGGCATTTACAGGTGTTATTCATCTCATGAATATAAAGCTTGATGGCATGATCTATTCCTTGTTGAAAAATGAGT
The DNA here is from genome assembly GCA_030950825.1 of Mariprofundaceae bacterium. Taxonomy (GTDB): domain Bacteria; phylum Pseudomonadota; class Zetaproteobacteria; order Mariprofundales; family Mariprofundaceae. Next base: position 23,052 of record JAUZQT010000160.1, read on the forward strand.
TGATTTATATCGCCATTGTCTGGGCTCTTCTTAAGGCATTCCGAATTGGCTGGTTTGCTGCAATGGTATTTTTTGGCTTAAATATCTATACGTCACTGGGCTATGCGCTTGCTGTCAATACCCAGAGCATTGAACATTTAATTCCACTACTGGTCACGCTTACTGGTTTTATTAGTCTTTTGATGCCATCAACTTTACGTATGCTTGAGTTCGATCGAATAGATAACGTGCTCAACAAAACAGGGCGCCCTGTTCATTTAGCGATACCCATGATCCTTCTGTCCATGCTTTCATTTTCAGTCGACAGTTCAAAGAACGAAGTGTTTGTAATCCAAGCTTCTCAATTTATCACGTTGGGTATATGGGAGGTGAAAGCAAGCGTACTATCCTATCTATATGATCAAATGGATAACGACTGGCCCAGTGAGCGAGAGCTGCCAGTTTCGGATAGTAAATTTATTAAAAGTGCTACATTCAAAGACGGGAATATGGTTGAAGTTCACTATTTAGATAACCCACTTCTAAAAAATCCTTCAATACAGCTGAAGTTTTCTGATGATGGCACCTTGCTCGAGTGTTTTACAGATAATATCCCTGGAAATTTGATAAGTCCGTACTGTATTAACTGCGTATGTGATGCCTCATCCTCTTCTATGCTGGAGCAGTAATCTTAATAGCGGTATTCACCACTAATCAGGAATTTCCACTTTGAAAATAAAGATCGATTAACCAAATAATAGTCATCCAGATCACCACCAATACGAAGATTTACAACCCTTGAGTAAGCGGGTCTGTACTTCGATCTTGCAGGGATTTGGTGAACAAACAAAGCATACTCCACGCTTTTCCCCGCAGCGGGAGGAAACTTTTCATTAAAGGTCAGCGTTAATTTTCCTTCTTTATCAAAGGTCATTGTTTCGACATACGGTGATTCTAGTGGCGGAAAGAAGTCATCCAGTGTTTCAGGAATATGGCCATCATATTTAAAAAAAAGATTTCCTTCGACTTGCATTCGAATCGTGATCTCCGCAATACTACCGCCGAATTTGAACTGTTCCTCCGTGCCTTCAAGCAATAGCCAGTTGCGGTATTGTTTTGTAAAGTAGTCACTATCTAGTTCGCTCACTTTCTCCTGCATCAAAGCACTGTATTTCATGTGCAGCGCATTTTTAGTATCTTCGCTAAATGCCTTTTCTACATGACCGTTTTGTTTGAATTGTTGGTAGTTCTGAAATTGCATATACATAAAAAAATCAGTCAAACGATGAAATATGCCATCAGCAATTGCGATACTGCTTGCAGGGCGAGAAGAGGCATTTTCAGCCGCTTCAAAACTATGGTCGATAAATGTCATGAGCTTTTCTTTATATGCCTCAATATCTTTATTCTCTTTGTTTTGTAAAAGAGACTTGATTGCAATATTTTCACTTTCGAACTGGCTGATCGCTGACCCTTGCATGGTCAGCTGAATCATCCAAAAAAGGCTCATTGCAATCATGAGTCCACCAAGAAACTGTTGGTATGACATTTTCGTTGGCCCCGATGTTAAAGCATGTTCTTTATCGGGCAATAGAAGCAGCACAGCCAAACCCAGTAAAGGAAAGAGGCAGAGTAGTGCCAGATAAGGGCGATAACCTTTAAGTTGGGCAAGAAACCAAGCACCATACATTAATGGCGGCGTGCTTAAAAAGTGCAGCCATAATAAATCGATGTCATAATGTAATAACACCTCATCAATCAGTAGTGCGGAAATTTGAATCGCAATACCAAAACCAAGCCAAAAAGTAGCCTTTCTTTTTTGCTGATATTTCAGTGGGTTCTCTTCGTGTTGCACATCTTCATCCGTGAATAAAGCATGGACTTTTTTTGTAAAAAATTTGAGTGATGTTTTGCATCGAACACATGATGCCGACTTTTCCTGTCTGAACTGGCATGTAGGACACTCCAACATGGGGAGCAGTAAACATATGGCGCCTACTTGTGCAAATGCACGCTGATAACGATTGGCTGTCACAAAATCTAAATGATCACGTACAAAACGCTGCTGACCATTAAAATAGTTTTGCACATCATCGATGGATTCTTTAAGCAGAGCTGACACAGCTTTTGTCACAGCAGCAAGATCGTGATCAGATTGAATCTTTCCACAGAAAATAATTTTGAAGGTATTCGCTTTTACATTCAACGTCATCATGCTTTCCTCAGCAGAAGAGTCATGGCAACAATCAGATGCTGTTGGCTCTCACTGAATTGTTCACGGATGCCATCATCGAAGGTGAGGCGAGCCAGCTTGGGCGTTACGCTGTATTTACCAATAATATTTTTTTGAGCATCACGAACAATAAATAACTTTTGCCTCGGGCGAGAACCAGATCGACCCAACCATGCTTGCATAAAATCAAATATCCAAGATGAAAATATCTGCTCACGTAGAGTGAGCACTGCATCAAGGGCAACATCGTTAGCCTCAACATAAGCAGAGATTTCAATCAGCTTGGCACCACTTTGATCAAGCAGTATGCATTGATGAGAAAATTGCTTATGTTTAATACTTCCAACAGATCTGAGCTTGTCATTTAAGAGTTGGTATTGTACGACAGGTTTGAAATACCAATGTTGTTTTTTCATGGATAAAAAAGGCGTTTCAAGCTTTTTTTTCCAGTAAAAGCATATGATATTTTTGGATGTAAATATGCTGAATAAAAGATAAATACTGCTGGCGAAGATAAAGAATGAAAATATTGGAATCTGCAATGTTAGGGTTGAGCTAGGAAACTTTTCGCTCAACCACGATGTACTTTGATCCTGTATGATCAGCGCAAATATCACAGACATCATAAATGGCACAAAAAGCCCCGCGACAGGTGATTGTGCTAAAGCATAAAAAAGAGGTTTTCTTGCAGCGTTATGGATGGCTACTGATCTCGGCTTTCCATATATCATGGGCGAAAATTCATGCGGAGGAAACTGAAAGATGGGGAGTAATGCCATATCTTTCTTTTGTAATTCTGCTTTAGCACCCTCAGTTTTAACGGATCTGATAAAACATTGTGAACCAGATTGTTCAAAGGCTGATTGCATACGCTCAGCCATGATAAGCGGCACATTTTCTTTAATTAACCATAGTTGCCCATCAAACAATAATTTAACGGTAGTAACATCGGCTTTTAGCAGCGTTGCCAATTGGGAGATCTCGTCACGACTGGCACGCGGAACTTTTTTTTCATCAACCTGTTCTTGTTTAAATTGAAACAGAATATTAAATAACTCATCTTGTTGATCTACAGAATCTACCATGGTTTTTTCCCTGTAGTGCTATAACTACGTGTGCCTCATCTGCTCAGAAATATCATTTAATCCGATTTTTCATGATGCCAAGCATGCCAAAGCCATGAAGGAGTGAATAAAACAGAACAATCACCCTTTTACCTTATCAGCAAGCAGTTCGACAATTCTGTTTCGGATAGCAATCTTATCCGTTGGATCGATGCCAAGCCGCTCGCCTAAAACGGTATAATCATGCTCATTCAGCGATGTTGTCAGACGCGGGCGCTTTGGTAGCGAATAGGTAAGCCCTAGCATTTTTCGAATTTGGGCCGATGATGTTAAACCACTCTCTACAGCCGCTGATTTGATAGCACGACCAATCTCTTCATCCAGATCAAACGCAATCTGAATAGCCTTGATAGCCGGTTCATTCTTCTTCCAAGCTTCAGGCAACTGCTTAGCCATACACTACCCCTCCGGTCCAATCAAAAAGAGCAGCATTAGTGCTGCCCTTCCATCTCTTACCACTATTCATTTATGTTGCCGGCCACATCTCTTCGATAGCAGACATATCAAGATATACAACGGCTGATACTTCCGTTTCACCCGATGCATACACTTCAACCTCAATGGCTGCACCATTCTCTGAACCTGCCAACAGGTAATATTCAAGACCACAGGACTCATCTTCAAAACTTGGAAGCGATCTCTTTCGATAATCACCTTTATGGTAATAGCCCTTAATACAATCTTCTTCCTCAACATAGGTCGTAGCTGTCCAATCCTCAAAACCGGCAGGTACAGAGTTGCGTTTCAATCTGGTGCCAGCACCTTCATTGAACACTTGAGCAAAATCATTCTCACTAAAAAGATCCAGCACTTGCGATCTCTGCAGCATTTTTGAAAAGGAGAGATACTCTTTACCGTTATCGTTACATACAGAGAGGAAAAAAAT
>JAUZQT010000161.1 GCA_030950825.1 Mariprofundaceae bacterium
TTGGCACGTCGCCCTTCCTCGAATGAGGGAGGCGTGCGGCTTTGCAGGATTAGCATTCGACAGCTTGTTTTGTGGTGAGTCATTGAGCTTGCTTATCCCCCTATGAATTTTGCCTACCCATTTAGAATTTGAAAGAGCCAAAAGGGTTTCTGAATCATCCATGTATGGCCAGCCTCTTAGTTGTTCGTCATCAATGCGAAGAAAACTGCCATTAACGGGATCTTAGGGTCGTTCAAAAAAATCATCCAGCTTGAATTCAGATCGCCACTATTTTACCACGGACGGTTGGGTAATGCAGATGCCTGCCAAAGCCCTTGCCACCACTGCATATACCATTCAAAATTACCACGTTCCATCAATGAAATGGCTGAAAACACCGTGCCTGACCATAACCACACAGTTAACAATGCAAAAAACACAGTCACAGGCCCCATTTTTCGGCGCGCTGCCCATAACGTTAAAATCAATAAAGGCCAAACAAACAAGGCTGCTACAGCCGCATCATTCCAACGACCTTGCCAAGCATGACCTGCACCTGGAAAAATAGCCGCCAATAAACCAACGATCCAAACTTTCGCAGCTTCAGGCTGTGGGTGGTTTTTGATGTAGTTGGCAGCAAGTGTTAAGTGGGCATTATTTTCAAGGATCGGTAATTGGGTCAGTTGTTTTTGCTGCATACTTAATAACTGCGCAGCAGCAAGCATACGCGTGCGCCATATTGCTTCCTTTGCCAATACTCCGCTTGCCGCTTGCAACGCTACAATAGCCTCAGATCGTTTTCCATGCGCTGCCAGCTCGATGGATACTTGATAAACCTGCGCCGCACTTTCTCTAGCTTGGACTGTTGCGACATGAAAAAATATACCCACAAAAACGCTGAGTAACGAAAGCTTGGCGAAATTTTTCAACGTACCAAGCTATTCATTTCAACAATGGGCAATAAAATCGCCACAGCCATCAAGCCCACCATGATCGCCATCACCAACATTAAAGCAGGCTCCACAACCGTTAACATGCGTTTTAAATTACGTGAAATATCTTGCTCATACTGATTCGCCACACGCAGCAACATACGATCCAGTTGCCCACTTTTTTCACCCACAGATATCAACTGTACAGCCAAATGAGGAACATGACCCTTGCTGAATGCATCGGATAAATTACCACCCTCACGCAATACTTCTCTAGCATCTTCACCCATGCGGCGAAATGGCTGTAACACAAAACTTTGATTGGCAATATGCATGGCGGCCAACGTTGAAACGCCACCAGACAACAGCATGCCCAAGGTGCGTGAAAAACGGGCTATTTCAATTTTAGCAAATAAACCAGCCAGACCAGGAATGCGTAAAAGCCAAGCGTCTCGCCAATTACGAGCCGACTCATAGCGCATTGCCACGCTCCCAGTCAATAGCATCCCTGCTCCAGCAATCAATAAAAACAATCCATGGTCACGCAGCAATTCTGAGGCTGCAATGACCCATTGTGTTAATGCTGGCAGCTCACCCCCTGTTCGCTCAAATACAGAAACAATCTGTGGCACAACCCAAGTCAGTAATACAGCCATCACCAACATGCCAAAAAATAAAATAATCAATGGGTATAAAATCGCCGACAATAACTCTTGATTCATCTGCTGACGATTTTCCAACAATTCCGAAAGTCGCTCAGAAACAGCTTCCAGCTGCCCTGTTTCCTCACCCGCAGCGACCATATTGCAGACCACATCATCCATGCCAATGCTGCGCAAGGCATCGGCTAAATTCGAGCCTTCCAATACCTGTTGACGCACAAAAATCACGGCGCGACGTGCCCGCTTTTTTTCCATTCCTTCAGCGACAGCCGATAGTGCCTCACTTAATATCATGCCTGCCGATGTTAACGTTGATAACTGCTGAAGAAACAACGTCGTTTCAAACCCATTTAGCCGTTGTTTCCGGCTATCGGTGACTTGTTTATTTTCCTTCTCCTGTAGCTCTAAACGACGAACAATCAACCCCTGCTGTTTTAACTGCTTGCGGGCTGTACGTTCGGAATCACTTTCAATTTCACCTCGTTTTCTTTTCCCCGATGCATCAACGGCCTGCCAAGAAAATAGGCTCATACTTCCAACACACCCTCTGTGGATACACGCAACACCTCTTCAATGGTCGTGGTGCCTGCGGCAATATGCCGAGCACCATCTTGTCTTAAGGTGACCATCTGTTCCTTTTTCGCCAAACGGCGCAAGGCAGGCAAACCTTTGCCATCATGAATGGCATTACGCATGGCTTCTGAAATACTTAATATTTCATAAATAGCGATGCGCCCGATAAAACCAGTATGCATACATAACTCACAACCAATGCCTTCAAATACCTCGCTGACATCATAAGTTGCCTGTACTTCCAACACAGCCCAATCTTCCTCACGCATAGGGCGTGCTTGTTTGCAGTCAGGGCACAAACGCCGCACCAAGCGCTGGGCTTGTACCATCATCAAGGATGATGCCACAAGATACGGCTCAACACCCATATCCTGCAAACGAACAATGGCTGATAAGGCATCATTGGTATGCAGGGTGGCAAACACCAAGTGCCCTGTCAGTGATGCCTGAATAGCAATTTCCGCCGTTTCCAAATCACGAATTTCACCAATCATCACAATATCAGGATCCTGCCTGAGAATGGAGCGCAAACCAGCAGCAAAGCTCAAACCGATTTTGTTCTGCACCTGCATCTGCCCCACACCCTGAATCTGATATTCAATCGGATCTTCAATCGTCATCACATTACGGTTGGCACGATCCACTTCCATCAGCGCTGCATACAAGGTGGTGCTTTTACCAGAGCCCGTTGGCCCTGTGACCAATACAATGCCATGGGGTGATTTGACCATCTCTTGCATCGTAGAAAATTGTCCATCACTCATGCCAAGCTCAGGTAGGGTGAGTATTTTGGCGCTGCGATCCAGCAATCGCATCACCACACGTTCGCCAAAGGCCGTTGGTAAAATTGATACACGTACATCCACATCCCGCCCAGCGATACGAATACGAATACGCCCATCTTGCGGGTGACGTTTCTCAGCAATATCCAAACCACCCATCACTTTAATACGCGAAATCATGGCCGCTTGAACACTCTTGGGTGGATGAACAATAGTGTGCAATACACCATCAATACGAAAGCGCACAAGCACTTCGGATTCAAATGGCTCAATATGAATATCACTGGCACGATCCTTCAATGCTTGGGAAATCAGGGTATTGACCAAACGAATGACGGGGGCATCATCCTCTGATTCCAACAAATCACCAATTTCTTCAATTTCTTTTGATAGTTCATCCGAATCGGATAAGTTTTCCAACATCTGCTCAGCCGATGCCGAAGACATATCAAAGACTTGGTTCAGACTGGCAAGAATAACATCTTTTGGAACTTGCACAGGCTGCACTTCACAGCCAAATATGCGACGACAATCATCCAGCAGTTCCCAAGGCCATACTACAACATCATCAGATACGGCAACAGGGCAAGCCAGCGCATCAAAAGGCAATAACGGCAAAATAGGGCCTTGCCGTAACACGGGCAGTGAAAACAGCAATGTACGCCCCACATCCACTTGTTCATGGGTTAAACGGGCAAGCTTATGCATTCCCTTTATTCCCCATCCTTTTTGCCACCTTCCGAAGCCTTGTGGCGATGCTGCTTTTGGTGTTTGACGGGTAAAGTTTCATCTGCATTGCGGCTATGCTCAACCACATTCCCAGCACTGTTTATGTGTGGCTGCAAGGTATCTGGCATCTGTTTGGATTTCTGGGGAAACAGAACCGTTCCACCTTCTACGGGTAGCTCATATAATGATTTAATATCATTGTATTTTTGATTGGTAATGACCTCAATCTGACTGGAACTTTTAATGATATGCGGTTTCAAGAATACCATCAGATTGGTTTTTGTTTTACTATTTTCGGTGAATTTAAATGGTTCTCCCAAAATAGGCATGGATGCCAAACAAGGTATACCTTGCACTGTTGCAGTATTGTCATCGCGCATCAAACCACCAAGCACGATCATTTGCCCGTCATTAGCTAGCACGACTGTCTTGATCGAACGCTTGCTGGTAATGATGCCACCTTCAGCAGCAGTGCCCCCATCGACGCTGGATATCTCCTGATATATCTCTAAACGTACGGAATCACCTTCGGATATCTGCGGTTTTACCCGCAGGGTCAGCCCGACATCCTTTCTCTCAATCGTTTGAAATGGATTCGATATGCCACCCTGTGTAGAGTTTTGACCAGTCAGGAACGGTACATTCTTACCCACCACAATCTCTGCTTCCTCATTATCTAAGGTTAATAAATTCGGTGTCGACAAAACATTGGCATCATTATCTGATTCCATCGCATGCACCAGCGCACCAATTGATAATGCCTTATTCACCATACCCAGCGTAAGCCCTGTGGGTGCTGCGGCAGTTAGTGCAACACTGGCACTTGCAGGTGTTGCCAATGCAGCATTTGTAGAAAGTGCTCCGCCGATTGATTTTATATTTTTAAAGCTTTGAACACCCGCTCCAACCCCACCACTGGCCATCCATTCCACACCAAAACGCTGAATAGAATTACCACTCACTTCCACAATCAATGCCTCAACCAAAACTTGACGACGACGCACATCCAGTTTGTCCACAATATGATTAACAGATGAAATATCAGAAGGATCGGCAGTAATAAGAATCGCGTTGGTGGCAGCATCAGCAACCACTTTTACATCACCTGAAAACAATGTTTTCTGCAATGTTACTTTGCCTCCCGCAACTTGCCCACTTATTAGCTCTGTGACCACCTTTGCAACATCAATGGCATTGGCATGTTTGAGGTAACGCACCTGCAAACGCCCACTATCAGACTCTGGCGCAATATCGAGTCGCTCAATCAAACTGGCGACTTCATTAACCAACTGCGGCGCTGCCACCACCACCAATATATTGCCAGGCTGATGCGCGATGGATTTCAAGCCAGTGGGTGAGTTTGGCACCGATGGATAAAGCTTGGCCAACGTTGCAGAAAGTTTATCAGCCGAGGCGTGTTTGAGGTTAAATATTTTTACACCCACCGCATCCTTTCGATCCAAAAGATATAAAATTCGCTGAATACGCCGAATATTGCTCGATGAATCCGTCAGCAATAACATATTACCGCGTGGATAGGCCACTAGGTGGCTATTGGGTGAAATCAATGGTCGAATCAGTGCAACCAATTGCTGTGAATCGGCATACTTCAAACGCAACACTTGGGTGACCATGGCATCATCATCGACTGCACGCCCACCATGTACGGGTACAGCCTTTTGCTTGCTTTCTGCGCGCGGCACAATCTTGGTGACACTACCCGATTCAACAGTTGCAAAACCATTGACTTCCAAAACCGATAAAAACACGTCATAAGCTTCTTTATCATTCATGGGCATGGGTGAAACAATCGTTACTTTACCCTTCACTCTATTATCCACCAAAAAGTTTTTACCTGAAAATCCAGCCACAAATTCAATAAAAGCTCGAATATCTGCATTTTTAAAATTAAGTGTTACATCAGAGGCCCATGCTGGTGTCGCCATGAACAATATAACCACGCATAAAACACTTTTAAGCGTGCTTTGAAAGCCTTTTTTAAACCATCTATACATCATACTCCCCATCTAAACCTCACCACGAACACACATTATTGTATCGCATAGTGGATTGGCACAATCGCCGTACCACGCTGTATTTCCAAATCAATCGCGCTGGCATTCTGTAATGCTTGATACATCGCCATTCCCTGCTCCGCGCTGGTGATACTTTGTCCGTTCACTTTACGAATAATATCACCATTTTGCAGTCCGATTTTTTCATACAACGAACCTGAAACAATATCACTGATCACAAAGCCATTGGGTCTACCCTCTTTAAAGCTTGGCATCACCCTAGCTTGGCTCAATAGTTTCGGGAAATTTCGTATCTGCCGATTCAGATAAGAACGATTCATGACACGTTGTACTGGCGCTGATACTGGCAATGGAACAGCTTTTTTGATGCTTGCCCCAGCAATCGCCTTCTTCTTGTTCAATAAGATTCTTTCCGATTTTCCCTGATGATCCACCACAATCGCATCCACTTCAACACTTTCCAATGTTACCCCTGCCTGCATGGTATCACCCAAAAAAAACACTTGTTGCTTTGGTGAAGCATCCATCATCACCACGGCCGCAGAACGGCTACCTGCAACAACAGTGCCCAATAACTTAATATTTAAGCGGCTTACAACAACAGGCTTGGGCGCAGCTGGTTTCTTAACAACAGGCTTCTGAACCACAGGTTTACTAATAATTTCACCAAACAGCGCTACTTTTGCCCACTCTTCCATCGTAATATCGGGGAAAACTGATTGCTCAGTCATATCCGTTATCGGCGTTGTTTTCGGCGCGTTATCAGAAGTCATCCACCATGCTGATACCACCCATGCCAACATCACCACCAATAATAATTCAATCAGCCGTGGCATGCGGACGAACCAAGACTGCCATATATTTACCACCGCAAAGACATCTCTAAAGACAATGTTTGCCAGCGATTGCTTGGCCATAACCATTGACTGGTCGTTTGTAACAATTCATTACCCAGTTCACGGTATTGATAAGCAACGGCCAAACGTGCTTCTGTGCCTTGCTGCCATGGCAATAAAATACTGGCACTACCGCCCATACGAAACCCTGAACGACGCGTAAATGCGCCAACAACACTACTATTGGTGGTATAGACCCACATCGGAAGCCCACCTTCCAAACGAAGCATCACCAACGCATTATCAGATTCGGCTTGCAATGCAACTCCAGCCCAAAGTGTTTGTACCGTTTCGCGAATGGGCTTGTCATTATCAGAAACAGGTTTGCCACCACAAACAAGTACACCATTGCAACGAAACTTTTGGCGCGACTGCAAATGCCATTGATAGGATGTCCATAGGCCAAGATCTGCGCCATATAGTTTACGCAATACTTCAAGGTGTAACTCTGATTGGGCGATACGAAGCTGATTACTTTGCACGCCATTTGCCAGCTGCCAAGTTTCGGTTGCTTTATAAATAGGGAAAATATTTTTCCACGATGCCATAAACTGCCAGTTTTCATCCAGTCTATGATGCAATACAGCGCCGAGCTCCGCACCATAACCTTGCGCTGAAGATTTTAGTGGGGTTGTTGCAAAGCCTGCACGCGCACCAGAGAGCTCTTCGTATTGCCACCATACAGGTGCAAGCTCAATTTCAATGTTCGTCGTGCTCTTAGTGCCAACTTCTGAAGCCATCAATACACTGGGCAGCAGTGCTATCAAGCCCAGCCATAATAAAACTATCGCTCTATACAAAAAAATCTCCTAAGATGCAGGCATGGTTTGTTGCGTGTTTATCTGGTTTTCTGTTACAACAAGGGCTTGGAATATTATGATGCCCCAAACAGCCAAGGTGCAGAAACTTTACGCTCTGTCTCATAGGCCTGAATTATTTCTGATTGTTGCAATGTCAAAGAAATATCATCGAGCCCCTTGAGCAAACAATGTTTTCGAAATGCATCCACGTCAAAGTTAAACGTTCTTCCTGTGGGGGAGGTAATGGCCTGTGCTTCAAGGTCGACAGTTAGGGTATAGCCGCTATTGGCCGCCACGTCAACAAACAAGGCATCCATTTGATCATCCTTTAACACAACAGGCAACACACCGTTTTTAAAGCAGTTATTATAAAATATATCCGCAAAACTTGGCGCAATCACGCATGAAATACCATAATCAAGAATCGCCCACGGCGCATGTTCACGCGACGAGCCGCAACCAAAATTTTCACGCGTCAACAATATTTCAGCACCTTGAAAGCGCGGCTGGTTCAATACGAATTCTTTTCGAATAGGCCGGTGGCTACAATCCATTTCTGGTTGACCCACATCCTCATAGCGCCATTCATCAAACAAAAATGGCCCATAACCTGTACGTTTGATGCTTTTTAAAAACTGTTTCGGAATAATGGCATCAGTATCCACATTGGCTCTATCCAATGGAACAACCAAACCGTTTAATCGTGTAAATGCTTGCATATTCCCTCCTTTTTTACCGCAGAGTTCGCGGAGTACGCCGAGAGCTTTCTTCATAACCCAATACCAGACGCTGCAGCCCTTTTGTAAGTGTTAGCTCATGGAAATTCATCAACAATGCAACGTTCAATCCAGACAACTTCAAGTACGATAAAACCTGAGCTTTATGAATAGCTAATAGCCCCTCAACTGTTTTGAGTTCAATAATAAGCTGCCCTTCAACAACCAAGTCCAAGCGATAAGCGCAATCCACTTGATGCCCGCGATAATTTACTGCAAGTTTTTTTTGTCGTTCAACTTTCAACCCGCGATCTATCAGTTCAAAAGCCAAGCAGGACTCATAAGCAGATTCTAACAAGCCAGCACCAAGCTCCTTATGAACGGCAATTGCCGCGCCTATAACTTTCTCAGTTAACTCATCAATATGCATAAAATCTCTGCGCCCTTTGCGAGCTCTGCGGTTCAATCACCGCCAATTTCTCACATCAACAAAATGCCCTTTAATCGCTGCCGCAGCGGCCATCGCCGGGCTTACCAAATGAGTGCGGCCTCCCGCCCCCTGACGACCTTCAAAGTTGCGATTCGATGTTGAAGCGCAACGCTCCCCTGCTTCCAAACGATCCGCATTCATTGCCAAACACATCGAACAACCAGGTTCACGCCATTCAAAACCAGCTTCTTTAAAAATCACATCCAAGCCTTCTTCTTCTGCTTGTTTCTTCACCAAGCCCGAACCTGGCACAACCATGGCCAAAATCACCTTCTCGGCAACTTGATGTCCTCTTGCAATGGCCGCAGCGGCACGCAAATCTTCAATACGAGCATTGGTACACGACCCAATAAAAACTTTATCAATCGTGATGCCCATGATTGCTGTATTTTCTTCTAAGTCCATATAGGCAAAGGCACGTTGCCAGTCTTGGCGTTGCACATCATCTTTGGCATCATTCAAACAAGGGGTGCCACCAAAAATGGGTGCTACCATCTCAGGGCTTGTTCCCCATGTTACCTGCGGCATAATATCAACCGCATGCAAGCAAATCTCTTGATCAAAAACTGCATCCGCATCTGAATACAAATCGCGCCATGCCGCCTCTGCACGTTCCCAAATATCGCCTTTGGGTGAAAAGGGGCGACCTTTAACATAATCAATGGTCACATCATCCACAGCAATCATGCCGCAACGCGCTCCTGCTTCAATGGTCATATTGCACAAACTCATGCGCCCTTCCATGCTTAAGGACTCAATAGTCTTGCCTGCAAATTCAATCGCATAACCAGTGCCTCCTGCGGTACCAATTTCGCCAATGATATACAGTGCAATATCTTTGCCTGTAATGCCCTTGGGGAGCTCACCATCCACTGTCACACGCATCATTTTTGGTTTCTTTTGAATCAGCGTCTGAGTCGCCAACACATGCTCCACTTCAGATGTGCCAATGCCCATTGCAATCGCCCCCAATGCGCCATGTGTGGAGGTATGAGAATCACCACACACAACCGTCATACCAGGCAAAACAAGCCCCTGCTCAGGGCCTACGACATGCACAATGCCTTGGCGAATATCACCCATCGGAAATTCAATGATGCCAAATTCTTTGCAATTCGTATCCAAAGCTTCGACTTGTGTTCGTGCCACAGGGTCAGTAATACCATGCTCCAGCCCTGTGGTTGGCACATTGTGATCCGCCGTTGCAATGGATGCATCAACACGCCACGGCTTACGCCCAGCCTCGCGCAACCCTTCAAAAGCCTGCGGGCTGGTCACTTCATGTATCAACTGACGATCAATGTATAATAATGCCGAACCATCATCACTGGCAGTCAATACATGTTGATCCCAAACCTTTTCAAATAATGTTTTAGCCATAGTCATTCCTCACCAGCGGCATAATAACGCAAAACAAAAAAAGTGCGACCCAGTCCGTATTATTTCACAATATCATTGCCCTTTTTCAAAAGATTTATTGCTCACAGCCAAGCGTTCCCTTGGCTAAGTAACCCCTTGAGAACAATAAGATAACATGAGAAGCAACCCAGACATGATGCTTAGCCTGAATGATGCATAAAAAGGGTTGAAATAACTGTAGCCATATGTATATAATGTGTTTTTATCGGCCTCCGTTTAAGACGGAACAGCTTATAGGCTGGAAGAACAAAGTATAACCCAGCATTTTGGTCAAAAATGGCGCTGGGACTGTACTTTTCAAACATGATGTAACCTATTGATTTTATTGACTGTTCCGCATTAAAAGGACAGCCTCCTAGAAATACACAAGAAAATATTTGGAGAAAGTTTATGATATGTAATGTGCGTTATTTACCTCTTGCAAAACCTCTGGGTGGGCCTTTTAATATTGCCTCTTATGCCTTGTTAAGCAAGATGATTTCACATTGAAGGCTATGAATACGATGCAGGCATTGGTGCCCCTATTGCAATTTAGAATATTCATTCCATGAAACTCTCTCTTATTTGGGCAATGGATCGCAATCGTGTGATTGGTAAAAACAATACACTGCCATGGAAACTCCCAGCTGATATGCAATGGTTTCGCAAGCAAACTATGGGCAAGCCTATTTTAATGGGTCGCAAAACATTTGAATCAATTGGCAGACCATTGCCTGGAAGGATGAATCTTGTTTTAAGTCGACAAAGAGGCTTAAGCATTGCTGGTTGTACAGTTGTTCATAGCTTGCAAGAAGCCAGAGACGCTGTCGCCGATAGTACTGAAATGATGGTGATTGGCGGTGCTGAAATTTATGCTTTATTATTGCCGCATGCGGACTCTTTATACATAACGCATGTTGAAGATAGCTTTGATGGAGATACGTGGTTTCCGAGGTTTAATAGTGCCGCGTGGCGACAAATACTTGATGAAAGTCATCCGAGTGATGAAAAAAACACCGCACCCTACCGCTTTGAAGTATGGGAAAGGTCAGATTTTAGCAACCCGAAACACACTCGTTCCTGATAAAACATCATGCAGCGCCTGACGTTGCGGCGTTAAAATCATAATCAGTAAACTAAGTGCTGGCATAACAGATGCTACAGCAAATATAGTTCGATCTATTTGACCTGTTGCAATGTACAGATTCATCAGGAAAAAGGTCTCGCCCAATGCAATCCATGTTAAGCATAATGCAGCAAAACGAATGCTTGCCGCTGCAAAACTTGGGTGATCGCCTGTATCTACCATGGCGACTTGTAGTTTCCACGGACGCATACCAGTTGTTGTGCCTGCTTTATGCCAAAAGCCAACGAAATACGCAAAAGCGATTGAGCAAGAAAGTAAGTATTGCAACCATTTTGGAATACTTTGCATGCTAGGATCAACGAGCGTTAACAGTCCAAAGGCTATAAATAAAAGACCAAATAGAATTGTTAAGTCATACCCACTTGCCAAAAAACGAAATACAATACCAGCAGGCTTGGCCTTGGGTCTTACCGCTTGTGTTGTTGTGTTAGCCATGCTGCTCCCCAACTCATGATAAACATGATACATAATGTTAATACGACTGTTGCACCCGATGGCCAATCATAATATATGAAAAAAGCAAACCGATGAATGTGCCGATAATGGCAAAACCAACGCTTAATAGCCATAGGCTGATAAGCGAGCGCCCCCATAACCACGCACAGGTTGCAGGCAAAACCATCAATCCCGTGGTGAGTACAATCCCTGCAAGTTTAACGCACATCACCACAGACAAACCGACTGTGCCGTATAATAATAGGCGCAAAAGT
>JAUZQT010000162.1 GCA_030950825.1 Mariprofundaceae bacterium
ACGGCCTATTGGTTCGATTCCCTTGTGCTCAATCTTTGGAATTACTTCCGCCGACCCAAGGTTCACTTCCCGGCGGATGGCTAATCCTTACCGGAGCGGGATTTTCACCCACCAGAATAAACGACCTTGCCCGGCCGCACTATGAATTATTCAGGCTAGATCCTGCAAGTTACGCAAAAGTTACAACTTCAGTTCAGAAACTGGCCAGCGAGACTTAACATCCCACATATCATCAAAAGAGCCCTGCGCGCATAAACGCTGAAAAGCAGCGTAGGCAATCATCGCAGCGTTATCGGTACAGTATGCCGCTGCTGGCAATGAAACAGAAAGCCCTCGCTTTTCAGCCTCCTTTGCCAGTAGCTTGCGTAGATAAACATTGGCAGCCACCCCGCCAGCCACCAGCAGCCTAGGCACACCTTCTTGTTCACAAGCCTTGATGCTCTTTTTTACCAATACATCCGACACAGCAGCTTCCACCCCAGCGGCCAAATCTTGTTTAGCCACATCATCCAGCACTTTCACGGCACGTGCCGCATACATCACCGCTGTTTTCAAGCCTGAAAAGCTGAAATCCAAATTGTTTTTTTGCAGCATGGGGCGCGGCAATTTAAAACGCGCAGCATTTCCGTGTAGTGCCAGCTTCGCAATCTCAGGCCCGCCAGGATAAGATAAACCCAAAACACGCGCTGATTTATCAAAACACTCCCCTGCTGCATCATCCAGTGTCTTGCCTATCACCTTGTAACGTCCTATGCCATCCACGCGAACCAGCATGGTATGTCCACCCGAAACCAGCAAAGCAATAAATGGAAACTCAGGCATCTTGCCTTCCAGCCCAGGCGCAAGCAAGTGCCCTTCCATGTGGTGGATTGGCAATACAGGAATCCCCTGCACCACACCAACTGCACGCGCATATGAAGCACCGACAAGCAAGGCTCCCATCAAACCTGGGCCACTTGTGACAGCAACAGCCTGAACATCTCCCCATTCCATACCAGCATCACGCATTACACCATCGACCAACTCGGGCAAAATACGCAGGTGTTCACGGGACGCAACCTCAGGAACCACACCACCAAAACGGGCATGAGTTTCAATTTGCGAAGCAATACACTCCGCAACAATACGACCTTCCCCCGTGCTTACATCCCCCTGATATAGAGCCACAGCCGTTTCATCACAGGAAGATTCAATCGCTAAAATATTCATCCACCATCCTTTATCAATCAAATTGCTTCGCACCAGCTGCGCCCAGAACCTGCGGTTACAATCTTGCAATATCAACAGGCTTCACTAAACTCCGTTCTATTATCTAGCCTGAATAATTCATAAATACTGTCGTACCTTTGCTTGCCCCCTTTATCCGCAATCATCACAACGATTTATGAATTATTCAGGCTAGATCCTGCAAGTGTTTATGCGTGCAGGATCTAGGAGGCTGTCCGAGAATAGAAAGACCTACTGCGACCCCCCCATTTCAGCCATGATTTCCGTCTATTTTCGTTAAATAGACCCTGCTATTCGCCTTACACGTCGAAAATCATGACTCGAAATGGGATTTTCTCGTGACGGCCTCTATTCTCGGACAGCCTCCTAGGTATTAACCTTTCCCATGGAGACTACTTATGCTTCACAAGGTCATCACCATTATCTTCGCCCTTGTTATTTTTTCCACCCCAAGCACCGCCGCGCTGACCATTGATAAAACTAAAACAGGCTCGAGTACCACATCAGACACCGCATCCAATAGCATGCCCGATGCCATGCAGCACCTTGTCAAAGCACCTGAGATTAACTTTAAAAAATTACGTGACCCTTTTGCATCATACCTTGCAAAGAAAGCCATACTAATCACTAAAAAAACTAAGGCAAAATTAGACCTCAACAGTCGCGCCCGCCAGCCCCTTGAACTCTTTGACCTCAGTACGCTTACGCTTACTGGTGTTTTTAGCATGGGCGAGAAGAACGTTGCTGTGATCCAAGACAACCAAGGTCAAGGCTACACTGTCACCTTAGGTGACTATCTAGGCAAAAACAATGGCCGCATTGCAAAAATTGATTCGGATTCCGTGTACTTGGTGGAGCAGGCGCTGAATCCAGCTGGTGCCATTGTTCAGCAACAAATCACCCTAACCCTTCGAGAAGTCAACGAGTAGCCAGTGAGCCTAACTGCCCAGCAGGTTCAACAACTGTTTGAGCATTTACAATCCATTGACCCTGAGCCCAAAACCGAGCTGAACTACAACACGCCATT
Organism: Mariprofundaceae bacterium; assembly: GCA_030950825.1. GTDB lineage: Bacteria > Pseudomonadota > Zetaproteobacteria > Mariprofundales > Mariprofundaceae. The sequence continues at coordinate 2,255 of JAUZQT010000162.1, forward strand.
CGAGCTGCTTGCTTCGGTCATGCTATCAGCACAATCAACAGATGTTGGTGTCAATAAAGCCACTGCAAAGCTCTATGCGATTGCCAATACACCACAAGCCATTCTGCGCCTTGGTGAAGATAAGCTAAAACAACATATCTCTACACTTGGATTGTACAATAACAAAGCCAAACACTTAATCCAGACCTGTGACATGCTTGTCCACAACCATCATGGCCAAGTGCCAAGTGCCCGAAAAGACCTTGAAGCATTGCCTGGCGTTGGACGAAAGACAGCCAACGTTGTATTAAACATTCTTTTTAATGAACCAACCATTGCTGTAGACACCCATATCTTTCGCGTCGGAAATAGGACAGGCCTTGCTACAGGGAAAACCCCATTAGATGTTGAAAGGAAGCTTCTCAAAGTAGTCCCCAAAGAGTTTTTACTATACGCCCATCATTGGCTTATTCTGCATGGTCGCTACACCTGCATTGCCCGAAAACCTAAGTGTCACCAGTGCCCCATCATGGATTGCTGCCAGTGGGCAGAAAAACACGTTTGATGGGCACAAACCAATGATTTATTTATTTGCGATGCCTAAGGAGATTTAGATTGAAACTACATGCTTTATTCACCCCTCTTATTCTGCTGCTGGCTATCACTGCCTGCAATCAAACGAACCAACAAGCAGAGGATCAAACAAAAGGGCAACATACTCAAATCGGCGTAACAATAAACCCAACAAATCAGCTGGGCATACTAATTGAGCACGCAATCATCATCATGACACAAGGAGCCGAATTAAAACTTCATCCACTAAAAGGCGGCGATCTTATGCTGGCACAAAGCGCTGACTTATTACGTAGAGCTATGTCTGGGCCTGAGATGTCAGAAATGCACAAGGCTGGTGAAGGGCATTCTCCCGCCATGCAGCGCACCCATGACTTGGGTGCAGCAGCCTTTGATCTATTGGATTTAATGATGTCTTTGAAAGAGCCATCAAACATAAAAAACATCCGTTTATTTCATTATGCGCTAAGCATGGCTTCCGAAGGCTCCAATCTAAAGTCTTTGGCTCATCTGGAAACAAACAAGCAACTGGCTAAAGTCTTGCAGCAGCAAGGGCATGATATGCGGCAGGCCTCCATCAATTTAACCCAAGCCTTGAATCATGATGGCGCATACCCACAAGCTGTACTTAAAGTCATCAAGCTATTGACCGCCCATGAAAAAAATATGCCAAAAGAACATTGATTTAACCATATAAACATCGCGTTTCATGATGCCGGCAGGGATCTCGCCAATAGAGTGCAAGATCAATAACGGTATCCTTGAGGGCTTAAACTCTAATCATTGATAGGTTCATCTTGGAAAATGGACATTGTGTTTTTTATGGTGAGATGCCATTGCTGTTTGGGGACAGTCTTATTGCTGTGCCTATTAGCCTGAATAATTCACAAATACTGTAGTGCCTTTGCTTGCCCCTTTATCCGCAACGAATTGTTTATCAGTCGACCGTATCCATTGGTACGGCACTCCCGACAAAAAAATCATTGCAAATAAAGGTTCTTCGCAATCATCACAACGATTTATGAATTATTCAGGTTAGTGGCTTATGGAATAAAGGCCAGCCCTCATTTCGGAGCCCTGTATAGTTCTTGCGATAAAGACAGCACCTGCTTGTTCAGCGATTCCAGTGTGCCTTCATTTTTCAGGATATGGTCGGCATATTTATAGCGCATCGCATCCTCACACTGGCGTTGTTTAATGCGTTCAAACATCGCTTCATTCTGCTTACCCCGTGATAAAACGCGCAATTTTCGCAACTTTTCATTGGCAATCACAACAATCAGGCCATCCATGCGGTCAACCCCTCCCGATTCCAATAAAACCGAGGCTTCGATCATAACATAAGGCACGCTTTGCTTAGTAATCCATGCTTGCTCACGGCGCAAAATTTCAGGGTGCATAATAGCATTGAGAGCCTTGGTTTGCTGTGGGTTAGCAAAGGCCTGCGCAGCCAAGGCGCGGCGATCAATAGCGCCCTGCTTATTTTGAATACTCGCCCCAAAGGTAACAAGCAAAGCAGTTTGAACTCGTGGCTCATCAAGCAATGCATGCCCCACAGCATCCAAATCCAACACTGGCACACCGATCTCAGCAAACATGTCTGCAACCGTGCTTTTTCCGCTGCCAATGCCGCCTGTTAAACCGATAACACGAATATTATTCAAACACATGGAACCTGACAGCAAGAAGAAGGAGCAACTATTTCCGCCAAAATTCAGGTACTAAAAGCACAAAGAATGTGAATATCTCCAAACGTCCAAGAATCATACCAAACATCAACACCCCCTTGGCAGCATCTGGAAGTGATGCATACGTTGAGGCAGGGCCAACATCGCCAAAACCAGGGCCTGTATTGGTAATACACGCCGCCGCTGCGGTCAATGAAGTCAGCATATCAACACCTGTAAATGCCAACAATATGGCTACAATGGCATAACAGACGATGTACAATACAAAGAAGCCCCATAGGGCTTGTACAATAGGCCCTGTGATACTTTGCTCATTGATTTTAACATGGATCACGCCGTGCGGGTGAATCAAGCGGCGAATTTCGCGCATGCCTTGACGAAACAATAATAAAACCCGTACCACCTTCATGCCACCACCTGTTGAGCCCGCACAAGCTCCGATAAACATTGCTGCAAAAAGTAGCATCGTTGTTCCTGGCGGCCAAAGTGCATAATCACTCACCGCAAAACCTGTGGTGGTTGCGATGGCAACGGTATTAAAGATGACTTCATCCCATGTGCCACGCCCTGTTAGTAATGTCAGTCCACCAATCAGAATTATAAGTACGCTAATCCATTTAATGTACGTGCGAAACTCATCATCACGGCTGTATGTTCTAATGGAAAAGCCGCGTCGCATCGCAGTAAAATGAAGAGTGAAATTAATGCCCGCAAGAAGCATAAAGATAACGGTCAGTCCACGAATCCACATGGAATCATAATAACCCATGCTGGCATCATGGGTTGAAAATCCACCAATTGCGACGGTGGTCATGGCATGATTAATGGCATCGAATGGGGTCATACCTGCCAACCACAAAGCAACACCTGCTAAAATGGTCATCGCCAAATAGATATACCATAAGGCTTTGGCTGTTTCTGTAACACGAGCAGTGAGTTTATCTTTAACGGGTCCAGGCGTTTCAGCGCGAAAAAGCTGCATGCCGCCAACACCCAATAGTGGCATCACGGCGACAGCCAATACAATAATTCCCATGCCACCCAGCCATTCCTGCATGGAGCGCCAAAATAAAATGGATGGTGGTAAATGATCAAGCCCAGTGAGAATGGTTGCGCCAGTTGTTGTTAAGCCAGACGTTGATTCAAACAGTCCATCAGCGATGGTGTCACATACACCTGTTATCCAAAATGGAATAGCGCCAAGCAACGATAATACAACCCAAGCCAATGCAACAACTAAAAAACCATCTTTATGACTTAAGCGTTTAGGAGCCCCTCCGCCCCACTGAGTCATAAAAAATCCCAGCGCAGCCGTTAAGCTTCCCGCAATAAGAAAGTGTTCGGCGTGCTCCGATGAAAAATACAATGAAACCACGGCTGGCAATAGCATTCCTGCGGCAAACAACATGATGAGAACGCCCAAAGTCCAAATAACACCTTTAACATGCATGGCGTGTATCTAAACTGCTTGACTGCAAGAAGTCTGTAGAAAAGAGACTTCCTTCAAAAGAATTCCAAGCTAACTTCGAAAAGCTTTTCAACATCACGCAGCGCCTTACCCTGTGAAATAAGCAATACATGATCGTTGGCTTCAACCATCGAATCACCATCTGGAATAATAACTTTATCACCACGAATAATTGCGCCAATCACGGTGTTCTCAGGTAATTTCAAAGCACTTAAAGGCGTATCCAAAATGGCTGAAGTTTTAAGAGCTTCGGCCTCCAAAACTTCCAGAGTTCCATCCCCCAGTGAAGATAAGCCGAAAATGCGACCCTTGCGCACATGGCGCAAAATAGCGGATGCTGTAGTTAGGCGTGGTGAAACGGTGATTTCTAAGCCCATTTCACGCGTTAAATCGCTGTAAATAGCACGATTCACCAAGGTAACAATATGAGGTATTTTATATTTTTTGGCAATCAAACTGCCCAAAATATTGGTTTCATCATCATTGGTCAGCGCTAGAAAATCATCCATATTATCAATAACTTCTTCTTCTAGCAGTTGACGATCCAAGGCATCACCATGAATAACAACAGTGCTGTCCAAATGCTCTGCCAGCCATTCCGCCCGAAGCTCATTGTGCTCAATCAATTTTATTGAGACACCTAATTTTTCTAGTTGGCATGCAACGATATAGCCCACATGCCCACCGCCCACAATTAGTACGTTGCGTTTACTGGGACTTTTTGCATGTTCATCAGGGGGGCTAATGCACTCCAGCAAACGATCCACATCATGCCCAGCCACGGCTAAGTAAATGCTATCGCCAGATAACAGTACCGTTTCAGGCTGGGGCACACACCAGCATCGATTATGCTCATGAGCGACAACATATGTTCGCAAGTCGCCCAGCACTTCATGCAGCTCACTTAATGCAACACCTGCCAGCTGACCTTTGGGTGGAATACGCATGCCCAATAACTGAACTTTACCATCCGCAAACTCCTGTGCATCCACTGCCGCACTAATCTGAAAACGCTTCACAATGGATTTGGCAGCTTCGGTTTCTGGTGAGATAATCAAATCAATGGGTAACTCATCACGCCCAAATAATTTGGGGTGATTCACATAATCCGTTTCGCGAATACGCGCCATTTTGGTGGTGACTTTAAATAATGAATGCGCTACCTGACAAGCCAGCATATTGGTTTCATCATTGGTTGTGGCTGCAATCAACAGCTCAGCATTGTCGGCTCCTGCTTGTGCTAAAACACTTGGGTGTGTGGCATGACCAAGCACTGTTTTAACATCCATCGTGTCCGCAACGCGTTGCAAACGCGCGGCATTATTATCAATAACTGAAACATTATTGCCTTCAGAAGCCAAGCGCTGAGCAATATGGAAACCCACTTCTCCAGCCCCTAAAATTAACACATTCATTCTTTCTTCTCCATTTGACTTAACGAGAAGTGTTTAATCTTACGGTGCAGTTGACTGCGATCCATATCAATATCTGCGGCTGTACGACTGATATTCCAATCGTGTTTATCCAAATAATGTTGTAGATAACTTCGCTCAAAGTGTTCCCGCGCATGATTGAAATTGTTTTCCAAGCCATCGGCATCAAGCTCTTTGTTCACCGTCTTTGTAGGGCTTGTCGCATCCAACGGCGGCATATTTTTAGCTGTAATCAGCTCACTAGGCCACAATATGTGGCAACGTTCAATATAGTTGCGCAGCTCTCGTATGTTACCACCCCATTTGTAGTCAGCCATTACTGCTTGTGCAGATTCTGAAAAAGTGATCGCCTCACCACCTAAAAGATCCGCCTGCTCGGCTGCAAGTGTCTGAGTAAGTAAGGGCAAATCATCCATGCGCTCACGCAGGCTGGGTAATTGAATGGTGATAATATTGAGTCGATAGTAAAAGTCTTCGCGTAATACGCCCTGTTTAAGCATATGTTCAGGGCTGGATGAGCTAGCCCCCAAAATACGCACGTTGGCAGGTATTTTACTTGGGTTCCCCAAGCGCTGAACACGACGTTCTTGCATAGCACGAAGAATTTTTGCCTGAGAACTAAGGCTTAACTCACCAATTTCATCAAAAAATAGGCTGCCACCATGGCAGGCTTCAAAACGTCCACGCTGTGTATGCAATGCGCCAGGAAAGGCTCCTTTTTCATGGCCGAAAAGCTCAGAGTCCATTTGACCATCTGGGATACTGGCAATATTTAAATCCATAAAGGGGGCTTCGGAGCGTTTGGATTGAAGGTGTAACAAGCGTGCGGCAACAGCCTTGCCAGTACCATGCTCACCCAGTAATAATACTGCTGTATCTGCCGCTGCAACCCGCTTAATAAGCGCACGAACATTGCAGATAACGTTACTTTCGCCCATCAACTCGTGACGCGACTGTTGATGAATATTTTGTTTTAGATCGGTGTTTTCACGCGTTAATTTTCGTTTTTCTAGGGCATTCCTGACAAGGATTAATAATTTGTCTGATGATAATGGTTTTTCAACAAAATCAAATGCGCCCTGCCGGGTTGCCCGTACTGCTGTATCAATGGTGGCATGGCCAGACATGATGATAATAGGTAACGCATTATCTATTTGATGTAAGCGCAACATAGCCTCAAGCCCATCAATACCTGGCATCCAAATATCCAGCAATACACAGTCTACAGGTTGTTTGCGAAAGCGCGCAACGGCCTCTTCCCCTGATGGCGCCTGCGTGACGATATAATTTTCATCCTCAAACAGCCCTTGTAGCGATTCACGAATAGCTGGTTCATCATCGACAATCATGATACGTGCGCTCATGTCTTCTCCAAAGGATACTTCGCATTAGAAGGCTTAGGATCCTGCTTTTGCATCGGTAATGATAAACAGAAATGGGTGGGCTGACTACTTGATATAAGGCTCAAAGCTCCACCATGCTCATCAGCAATGCGCTTTGCAATAGACAAACCCAAGCCTGAACCCTCTGCTTTTGTTGAATAATAAGCTTCAAACATATGATCTTGCACCTCGCGGGGAATACCAAGACCATCATCTTCAATATGAAAGTAAACCATTTGATCATCCTGTGAGAGGTATAAACGAATTTGGTTTTGAGAATCGCTCGTTGCTGCCAATGCATTTTCCATTAAATTGATAAGGATTTGACGAACCTGATCTGCGTCACAGTAACAATGTATATCTGAATCAACTTGCGTTGCACAAACACGGGGATAGGCGCTGTATAGGTCACATAATTCATGGATAAAAGTCTTGCATAAGACTTGTTTACAATACGGCTTTGGTAAGCGTGCCAGCGTTGAAAAATCAACAATAAGCCGCTGTAGACGTTCTACTTGAGAAATAATTGCATGTGTACACGCATCAAAAACCTCATGATGATCAACCTGTTTACGGAAACGCCGCTGCAAACGTTCTGCAGCCAACTTAATGGGTGTTAGTGGGTTTTTAATTTCATGCGCCAGACGCTGTGCAACCTCAGACCAAGCCCTGTGACGCTGCGCTTCAGCCAGCTGGCTCACATCATCCAGTAGCAATAAATAGCCAGAAAAACCCGATAAACCCGATGCATTGAGCCGCGCTCCACGTGCCAAGAGGTGCCGTTTTTCACCTTGAATACTCACTTCAAGTTCCCGTTGCAGGGTTTCATTTTGTTGATGACTGAGCTCATCATAAAAATCATGAATCAAGTGTAACTTACCACGACTTAAATCACTGAAATTCCTACCACTCACCCAATCGTTGGGTTGTAATGTCAGAAGGTTTCGCAATGATTGGTTGATAAGGCGAATTTCCCCTTGCTCATTCAATAGCAATACACCACTCTGTAAATTGGCCAGCAAGGTTTCCAAAACATATTGGCGTTGGCGGCTACTACTCAATGCCTCACTTAAGTCCAATTGTGCCTTTTCTAAGGCCTCAACATTTTGTTTCATGTGCAATGCCATGCGGTTGAAAGATAGAACCAAGTCGCCAAGCTCATCATTGGGGGCATTGGGGATAGACACATCAAGATCCCCATCGGTTATTTTTTTAAGCGCATGCGCCAAATGTCCGATGGGGCTGGTAAGGCGGCGTGAAAATCCCAAGGCAACCAGCCCTACCAGAAAAACAATAATTAAGGTAATAAAGAGCATCGCATGGGTAAATAGATCACGAATAGACTGCCGATGTCTCTCTAGCCCTTTATAGCTTGTATAATCGGACTCCACTGCTCTTGCGTGTTGAATAAGGCCAAGCGGCAATGTTACTTTAACTTTGATCAAACCAACAATACGCTGGTGGATTCGAATCGGCGCATAAGCAAGCAGCATCTCTTCATTTTGCTGGTTGAATAGCTCGCTACTTACTTTGTCCATGGTTAAACTTAACAGTGCCTGCTCGCTAAATGGTTCCGCTTCAAAACTGGACAAACCCTCTGATTGAACTGCGGCTACAAGGCGTCCGTTGCGATCATAAAACTGAATACTTTGCCAGCCTTCATGCTGTAATATACCAATCATGCGAGCATTTAGATTGCTATAGCTCGCAGGTAGATTGGCAATATCTGTTAATAAACCACTGTCATGCATATAGTGTGCAAGGTTTTGTCGTAAATCATGATCAATGCGCTCATAAAACCCCTGCGCCAAACTCAACGCCCTATCTAGCAAGGTGTCCACACGCACATCAAACCAAACATTCATACCCTTTTCAACCATTTGATTAGCGGCAATTTGCAACGTTCCAGCTGGAATCAATAACATACCCACCAAGCCAATAACCAGTTTGGCACGCAGCCGTGAACCAGGCCGAATATGCGTTTTCTGAAAGAGAAGTCGTAAACCATATAAAAATAGCAATACAGAAATGAAAAAGAGCAATGCAATATTGACCCATGCCAATACCTGTAAATCCGCAACGGTACGACTTGGCCATAGAACAATAATGACCCCCAAAAGCGCAAGGGACAACACAAGAGGTAGTACTCGCATCCATAGATTCATGGCAAGCTAAAGCTTTCTACAGCAACTGTTTTTCCTAGCTTTAAAGCCTGACCCCACCAGCTATCACTTATTTCTCCTTCTTCGATATACAGCTTAATACGAAGTTTATAGACGCTTCCCTGTTGCAACAGGCTTTTATCAATAACGGGAAAATTTTTTAAGTGTGTGAGAAAACGAATAGCTCTGACTGTTGAAAATGTAGTTCCTGTAATGCCGCTGTTGCTATCTTTAAGAAGCCACTGGCGGGAAACCAAATCAGGAATTACTTGTCTACGAAACGCAACCTGCCCAATATCTTTATTCAACCAGTAGTTGCGTACCTCTTCAATGACCACGTCCCAATGGTAAGTCATTTGACTACCCTCTTTCAGGGCGATCTCTAGGAGACTGTTTTCTAAACCCAAGGATACATCGCAATAAATAACAGCCTGGCTGGTATCAATATCAATGGCATTTTTACCTTCGCCAAAAGCAATGTTTGTATACAAGAAAAGTATCGCAAGAAAAATAAGCCTAGATAGACTTTTATAACGAACAAAGTGTATTTCTTGTAACCAGGAAAACATCAGCGCAGTCTAAGAGGCAGTCGGACTTAGAGCAAACGGGATGTATATCCTCCGCCCCAACATTGACTATAGCAACAAGTGAAAAAGCCCCGCAGGCATGGTGTTTTATAGTGCAAGATGACGGTTGTAATGCGCTTGACGATGCCTGTGCTTTTGTTGTAACTATGGGCAAGCTAGCTTGGCTGCATGGTTACATCAGCAGCCTTACATCATACTCGCCTCTTCTATCCTGAATAATTCATAAACAGCTTAATCGTGCCATCACTCACGGGTTTTAAGTGAGCTGAATTCATAGCTGCGGTCAATGTTGTTTCTTAGGGCTCTTTCAAATTCTAAATGGGTAGGCAAAATTCATAGGGGGATAAGCAAGCTCAATGACTCACCACAAAACAAGCTGTCGAATGCTAATCCTGCAAAGCCGCACGCCTCCCTCATTCGAGGAAGGGCGACGTGCGGC
>JAUZQT010000163.1 GCA_030950825.1 Mariprofundaceae bacterium
AAAAAAATCGTTGCAAACAAAGACCCCGCGCAATCATCACGGCGATTCATGAATAATGCGGATTAAGGGTTGTGGAAGAAATGAATGATTTATAATTTTTCCGAGATTCTAAAAAAGTCGATAGCAGCATTATTATAATGATGATTTGAAAGGCATAAAGACGCGTTCTTTATGCCTTTTTCTTTGGGCGAGGTGATAGGAGCTGATATGGAGTGGGATCTACTAATGCTTCTTTACGGCTTGCTTGTCGGTTTGTGCGCTGGGGCAGTTGCAGGCTGCATGGCTGGCTTAGCAGGTGTGGGTGGCGGCTTGGTTTATGTGCCTGTTTTTTATTTGTTAATGCCAGGTTCGGATGCCAGCATGGCTCTAAGTGTATTTTCCAGTATGCTGGCAATTAGTATCACAACCGCTTTTTCAGCGCGCTCGCATTGGCGCCTAGGGCATGTAGACATTTATTTGTCATTGTATTTATTGCCAGCATTACTGCTAGGAGCAAGCTTTGGTTTGTGGAGTGCGCTGCTTTTACCCGAGCTATGGGTTCTTTTGAGCTTAGCGGCTTTGAATGCGTGGGTGGCTTATGATTACGGGCGTGCTTTGCCAGTAAAATCGCAGCATAAAGGTTTATTTGCATTGCTAGGATTGCCGATTGGCTATGTTTCGGGCGTATTGGGTATTGCTGGCGGAACAATGCTTGTGCCGCTATTTAGGCGATCATTAAGTCTAAGAAATGCTGTGGGTACATCGGCAGTATGCAGTGTAATGATGGTGGGCATGGCAGTGTTACTGAATTTAATCTTTGAGCCAGGCTGGGGCCTACTATTGCAGCAGCAATGGAATTTTATATTGGCAACATGTGTGGGTGTTTTGATAACCATGCCGACGGCAGCCCGAAAAACGGCCAGCTGGCATGATACGTTGGATGAGCGTTATCTTCGTTTTGTTTTAAAAAGCATGTTTTCGTTGATTGCGATATTGTTTTGTTTTATGGCATGGGAAAACGGATGAAATGACTGGTTTATGAGTGATTCAAATGATGGCTATTCTTTTTCCTTGAAAAACAAACTGTTTGCGGTTAGAAATCGCGCCCTTTCGGAATTAACAGGAGTAGCAAAGTGAAAGCTGGCATTCATCCTGAATATGTTGCATCAAATGTAACATGTTCTTGTGGTAACACATTTGAGACACGCTCTACCAATGGCGATATCCATGTAGAGGTTTGTTCTTCTTGCCACCCGTTTTATACTGGTAAACAGAAGATTATGGATACAGAAGGTCGCGTAGAGCGCTTCTATAAGAAATATGGCAAGCCTGCGAAGGCCGCCTAAGATATATCGGAGAATATGATGTACGCAGTTATTCGTACCGGTGGCAAGCAATACCGTGTGCAAGAAGGTGATCTTCTTCGCATTGAAAAGCTTGAAGCCGAAGTAGGCCAAGAAGTCGTTTTTGATGACGTGCTTTTAGTTGGCGAAGGTGATTCTATCAAAATTGGTAGTGACATCGCAGAAAACAGTGTTAAAGCTGTTGTGTCTGAGCAGGCGCGTGGTAAGAAGATTGTGATCTTCAAGAAACATCGGCGCAAGAATTATCGCTTAACCAAGGGTCATCGTCAGTCGTTTACAGCTGTGACGATTGGCGCGATTGGAGTTTAAAAAATGGCACATAAGAAAGCAGGCGGGTCTACCAATAATGGTCGCGATTCCAACGCCAAACGCCTTGGCGTGAAAAAATACGGCGGTGAAATTGTTATTTCAGGCAATATCATTGTTCGTCAGCGCGGCACAAAAATTCGTCCAGGTGATAATGTTGGTTGCGGTCGTGATTATACATTATTCGCATTAATGGATGGAAAAGTTGAATATTTCAAGCGTGCAGGCCGTACAACGGTTCGTGTTGTAAGTTAAAATACTTGTTATTGGGTATTAATAATGAGGCAAATGGAGCTTTTCAGCCTATGATAGATATTTAATCATGGGTGAAAAATCTTTATCTGTGTTAAGGAGAGTGCGGAAACGCACTCTCCTTTTGTTTTTGTGGTAGATGATTAGAGGATGACAACATGCGCTTTATTGATGAAGTGAAAATTGATGTTCGCGCAGGCAATGGTGGCTCGGGTAGCGCATCATTTCGGCGAGAAAAATATATCCCCAAGGGTGGGCCTGATGGTGGCAATGGAGGACGCGGCGGCCATGTGATTCTTGAGGCCAGTCGCGATAAAAACACTTTGCAGGAGCTTTACCTTCGCAAACATGTATTTGCTGAGCATGGTAAATCTGGAAGTGGACGTAAAATGCATGGTCGCATGGGTGTTGATGTGACCATGCAAGTACCTGTAGGAACGATTGTCAAAGATGAAGATGGCATATTGCTGTTTGATCTGACGCAAGATGGCCAGCAAGCCATTTTAGCGCATGGTGGCGAAGGTGGATTGGGCAATGTGAATTTTGTAAGCAGCACAAATCGTGCCCCGCGCTATTCCCAATCTGGCAAAGAAGGTGAAACGGGCATGCGCTTTTTGGAATTGAAATCCATGGCGGATGTTGGCTTGGTGGGTTTACCCAATGCTGGAAAATCGACGTTTATTTCGCGCGTATCCAATGCTCGTCCTAAAATTGCTGCTTATCCTTTCACCACATTGGCACCATCGCTTGGACAAGTATTTATGGGTGATGGTGATGGTTTTGTCGTGGCGGACATTCCTGGTTTGATTGGTGGTGCACACGAGGGTAAAGGGCTTGGACACCGATTTTTAAAGCATATTGAACGGACACGCGTGTTGTTGCACTTGGTAGATGTTGTTCACCCTGAGGGTCAAAGTATTACTGATCAGGTGCGTGAGATTGAGCAGGAATTACGCGGTTATGGTGATACTGTCTGGTTGAAAACGCGCTATTTGGTATTAAATAAAATGGATTGTATCGCTGAGGAAATGCATGCAGATATTCTTGCCGAAGCGGATGCACTGGGGCTTAAATATTATGCTATTTCTGCCGTCACAGGCAAGGGTACAAAGCCTCTCTTGTATGATTTGTATGATGCGGTAAAGCTCGCCCAAGCCAATGAAAATGCAGCTCTGGACAACGATGGGGATGCCATGAGTGAGGCCCGCTATATGTGGGTGAAGAAGGAATAGAAATACTGTGATTCAAACCCGTCAAGACCTATCGCATGTGCAGCGAGCAATTGTAAAAATTGGCAGCTCTTTGTTGACGGATGCAGACACGGGCATTCGCATGCAAATGGTCGAGCACATTGCGGCGCAGATTTGCGCCATGCAGCAGTCTGGCATTCAAGTATGTCTGGTTTCATCAGGGGCGGTTGCTCTAGGCCGGGTTCACCTAGGCTGGTTGGGTAAGGTGTTATCGGTGCATGAAAAGCAGGCTGCGGCTGCGGTTGGGCAATCTTGGTTGATGGAAGCCTACAGGCAGGCCTTTGCACATTATGATGTGCAGGTAGCACAGATGCTGTTGACCAAAGATGACTTGCGCCATCGTAGACGTTACCTAAATGCTAGTAATACCAGCGAAACATTGTTCTCAGCAGGTGTTATTCCGATTGTGAATGAAAATGATACGGTCGTGGTTGAAGAAATTAAATTTGGTGACAATGATAATCTTGGTGCGTTGGTTGCGTTGATGGTCAATGCAGATTTACTGGTGATGATGACCGATGTGGATGGCTTGTATGATGCCAACCCCCAAGAGTATAACGATGCCAAACGCTGTTCGGTGGTTCATGAACTGGATCATGATATTATGGCTATGGCGGGTGATAGTGCTAGCCAGTTTGGTACAGGTGGTATGTTGAGTAAGTTGAGTGCAGCTGAAATTGCCACACGTGGTGGCGTGGTGGCGGCGATTGTGAATGGCCATCAACAGCATGTATTGAACGATTTGATGACAGGCAAGGATGTTGGAACTTTATTTCTGTGTGGTGAAGATCGCCATAGCCGACATCAACACTGGATCGCCGATGTACTTGATGTTGCAGGGAAGATTTATGTTGATGCAGGGGCTGCTGAGGCGATTGCACATAAAGGTGCAAGCTTATTGCCAGTGGGTATGACTGCAGTTGTCGGTGATTTTGATAAGGGAGAGTGTGTTGAAGTGCTTGCGGATTCGTTGGTGATTGCACGTGGGTTGTGCAATTATAATTCAAAAGATTTGAGCTGCATTCAAGGGCTTCCCAGTAAAAATATTGAAAAAGCTTTGGGTTATATGGATTTTACGTCGGTGATACATCGCGATAATTTGGTGTTAACGCCAGTGAAACCTTTTCACCTCATGATATGAAATATTTATCACAGGCTGAAAACTTCATCGGCTCATTTGTCCCATGTTAAAGATAGGAGGGTGTCCATGAGTGATGCAAAGCAAGTGATTGAGCGGCTGGGAAAAAAAGCAACAGCCGCTGCGCGTAAGATGCGCATGATTGAAACGCATAACAAAGATGATGCTTTAAGGGCTGCTGCTGTACTATTCCGAGCTGAAATGGATGATATATTGGTGGCCAATGCCCTAGATATGAAGGCTGCGGATGAGAACAAGCTTGAAGCATCATTGAAAGATCGTTTGGCTTTGAATGCTGAGCGTGTTGAGGCCATGGCGCAGGGATTGGAAGAAATTGCCACTTTGCCAGACCCTGTAGGAGCGATTTTAGATTTGGTGTATCGTCCATCGGGTATTCAAGTTGGGCATATGCGTGTACCACTGGGTGTGATTGGGATTATTTATGAGTCTCGCCCCAATGTGACTGCTGATGCGGCGGCTTTGTGTCTGAAATCAGGCAATGCAGCTATTTTGCGCGGCGGATCTGAGGCGATTCACTCCAACCGTGCGATAGCCAAAATTTTGAGACAAGCTTTATTGCAAGCAGGCGTGCCAGAAGATGCTGTGCAACTGATTGATCAGACTGATCGAGCTTTGGTTGGGGCATTGCTGGCAGCAGAGGCATATGTGGATGTGATTATTCCTCGTGGAGGAAAATCCTTGGTGGCGCGTGTGTCTGCCGATGCAAAAGTGCCTGTCATCAAACATTTGGACGGTATTTGCCATGTCTATATTGATGCAGCAGCTGATGCAGATATGGCTACTAACATTGCTTTGAATGCCAAAACACATCGTTATGGCGTTTGTAATGCCATGGAAACCTTATTGATTCATCAAGATGCTGCTGCTTTATTGCCACGTATTGTCGGCGATTTGTTGGATGAAGGTGTGGAAGTGCGCGGTTGTAAAAAGACACAAGCAGCCTGTGAGTCACTCAATGTACGGACTGCTTCAGATGAAGACTGGGCAACAGAATATTTGGCGGCGGTTTTATCGATCAGGATAGTGGCATCATTGGATGGAGCGATGGATCATATTGCGCAATACAGCTCAGGGCATACCGAGGCTATTGTGACCAATAATTATGATGCAGGGCAACGTTTTTTGCGTGAGGTGGATTCTTCTTCGGTGATGTGGAATGCCAGTACACGTTTTGCGGATGGCTTTGAATATGGCTTGGGGGCAGAGATTGGTATTTCAACCGATCGCCTGCATGTGCGCGGGCCTGTGGGCTTGGAAGGTTTGACGACACAGAAGTGGATTGTCATGGGTCATGGTGAGGTACGCAGCTAAGGAACTGCTGCACTACAGAAACGGTTTAAAAAACTAGTTTTGCTTTTGTCTCGATACATGCCGATTAAAGCTGTAGCCTAGTACCTTCGCGTGAGCTGGGATTTTGTTAAAGACATGGGCTCCCTAACCAACCAGAGGCTGTGAATGTGGTTGACCATTTTTATGTGATTAAACTCTGTCCTACAGGCCATCAAGCGAAAGGCTAGCCTGAATATTCATAAATCGTTGTGATGATTGCGAAGAACCTTTATCTGGAACGATTTTTTTATAGGAGTGCCGTACCAATGGATACGGTCGACTGGCAAAGAATTCGTTCCAGATAAAGGGGCAAGCAAGGGCACGATAGTATTTGTGAATTATTCAGGCTAGGGGTTACAAGGTTGATCACTTCAAAACCATTGCATATTTAATCACTGGGAAACTGGATTTTCCAAAGTGAATCATTACTGCTTACCCACTTAGAATTTAAAAGACCAATTAATTATTTGACAATGGAATAGTTATGATAACAGAGTCTATTTATGTATGGCTCTATGTGGCATAGCGACATAAAAAATAGAACCCATATCCAGTGTTGATTCACACCATGTTTGGCCGCCATGGGCATGAACAAAAGCTTTTATGATTGCCAGGCCCATGCCAAGGCGGTTTGCATCCACTGAAAAGAATGGTTGAAATGCTCTTTCTAAATCATTTTGGTTCATGCCAGCACCGCTATCTCGCACCACCAGAACATCTAGGCCATGGCGTGTTTCTGTATGTACCAAGATGCTTCCGCCGTGGGGTGTAAAACGCAAAGCATTATCAAGCAACTCCTTGATAATGCGTCCCATAGCCAAAGGATCAGCCCAAAATGTTGATAACTCCCCAACTGATACACTGATTTCTGTGCTTTTCATGCGATCTTTTTGACGTGCAAGCTCCCGCTGAACCCACACCGTAAGATCAATATGTTCACACTCCAATTCATCAAACATACAATGATAAATTTCGTTGGATCCAGAAATTAAATGATGCATGCGATACATCACTTCTTCCATCATTGCCAGGCTTTCAGGCAATTCTTCACGCACCGCACGACACACAGCAACAGGATCCTGGCCGGCATCTTCCAAGCTCATCTGAATATCACTTGTGAGTGCACGCATATTGATCAGAGGGTTGCGTAAGTCATGCGAAAAAACATACATTAACTGCGCCATATCTTGTTTAGATATGGAAAAAGCATTGCCCTGCTCTTTTTTTTCTTTCGCATTCATCATATGCCACCTCCATAACTTAGGAACGTGCGTGAAATAACTTGAGCACGTTCCTTACTAACCCTGAAACTTTTTTACCCATGATTATGAAGCATCTACATAGCCTGAAAAAGCCCCATCAGCTCATTTGTGCTGTATTAATTATTACAAACAAATAAGTGGAGAATATTAAGTGTACTGATATTTTCCGATACCGCATAAATATGCTATACGCAATGAAATTTCCCCATTCGAAAAACAATGTCAATAAGCCTCATTCAAGCGATAGTCATTTGCATATCTTAATCTACATAATAACTTATATTGAGCGGATATCATTTTTGGGAAAAATGATTTAATATTAATGTTATCAGGCTTCGGCATTGATGTTTTTAATGATAATCAAAACTCTATAGTCTCATTTAACTGGAAGCTGGCTCAGTAATTGATCCAGCAACTTTCTGAGCTGATCATCCTGTAGGGATAGCCTGCGAATGCGACGACTGCCGCCGCTGATCGTGGCTAGATCGCGTTGAAATTTCTCGGCTACTTTGGTTAGCGTGGCCGCCCCTGTTTCCGTGCAGAGCCAAGCGATGACATTTCGCGCCTCCGACGGCTTGTGGGCTCTGCTTTTGTGCTCAAGCTCCGATGGTTCCAGCTCGTAATGTTCGGTTACCACGCGCACAATATCATCCAGCGCAGGCGGTTTACTGCGCTCTGTTTTTGCTTTGGCGTATGCCATTTCCATGAAATCATCGTCACCGAGCAGGCGTGCATCCTTGTTGCGCTGGTGAAAGATCTTGGCGTGATCCTCTTCCATACCAGCCTGAACAAATTCGTGATAGCACTCCCTCGCCCGATCAACACTGTCAGCCAACTGCCCCAGCAGGTAGTCTGTTGTCAGCCAAGGAATATGCACGTCACCAAGGTAGGCATTATGACCCGACCAATCATAGTCGGAGGCATCTTTCACCATCTCCGCACGTACAGGGTTGAGGTGAATATATCGAATTAAAGCAAGGAAATAGGTGTTTTGATCAATCAGGATCGCTTTGAAGCGCCCCTGGAAGAGATGACCGAGTCGTTTTTGCCGAAAGTTGAACCAGCGCGTATAGCGGAACGACAGATTTTGCATAATGTTGGAGAGCGGCACATCAGACACCTGAATCGCCAGATGCACATGATTGCTCATCAGGCAAAACGCATGCACTCGAAAGCCAAAACGATAGCTCCCCTCCTGCAACAAAAGGAGAAAACGGCAGCGATCTTCATCCGAAGCAAACACCTCCATACCGCCGTTGCCGCGCAGCATCACATGATAAATCCCGCCATGAACATGAATTCGTTGTTGTCTTGCCATGGGCGAACAATAGCACTATCGCAAAAAGAATCAATTCCGAAGCCTGACCCCATTTCCCATTTTAAATACGCCATGTAAATCAATATCTTACACTCTGTACGCACAAACACTTGCAGGATCTAGGTACTACTTTATTCAAGCTCGTTGTTGGAAAATATAATTAAAAGGCTTGTCCCGTGCCCAAATGTACGCGCCAGCGATGCAGGGCAGTGCTATAAGCAACATCGGCGCGTAAGGTTCCATTCATCAACCAGCGAAAAGTCCAGCGAATACCTGTGCCGGCACCAGCAACGACAGAGCGATCCAGTGCTCTGCGCCCCTGATTATTCACATGCCCAACATCCACAAAAGCAAGCCATTGCACATTGCTATCCAGCTTTATTTGCATACGGCTTTCCAGTGAGCCATAAATGTACGCACTGCCGTGTAAATCTCCAGGGTAATAACCTCGAATTCCCCCGCCACTACCGAGATCAAACAAGCCATCGCGCAATAAATCACCCGTTGCCCAGCCTGCATTCACACGCATATTGATGGTATCTTGTTGTTTTAATGGCATGTAGCTGCGCCATGATGCACTTTGCCGAATAATATTAACGGTTGAGCCCAATAAGCTGTTCGCTAGTTCTGCATGATAATTGAATGCAGAGCCTGTGATCCAAGTTATATTGTCATTCACAAAGCGATAGTTGATACCTAGATTAATAGCATTGCGTTGATAATTCTGAATATTTGATTGCGCGCTGCCTGCCTCCAATGTGAATGTTTTAAGGCTATGATTCAATCCTACGCGAGCATCCCAACCCTCACCAGGAACGGCATCAAAAGCATAGGATACACCCAGAGACCAATCTTGACTGTTTTGTCGGTATGAGCTGCTCAAGATGCCATTTTCAAAGGCATCGAAAATACTGTCGCCACGATTTATAGACGCATCCATACTATATTTTGAATCAGCAAGCCGCCGCCATATATAGGATGCTTGGTGTGACCTTCCTTGATTACTGCTGAAGTTTTTGCCAGTGTCTAGGCTGCTTGAAAAACGCATGAAGTGATTCAATCCCCATAAATTATAATCACTTAAAGCAATACCTGCACGGGATGCCCCACCATCTTTTCGGGTGAGCTCTGGCAGCAACCAAATGGACCAGCGGTCACGCACAATAATTTGAACATGCCCCTGACGATTCGGTGGCAGCACAGTAGCTTCACTGAACACACCCAAATTTTTCAAACGTCGTTCGCTTATCTTGGCATAAGAAGGCTGCCACTTATCTCCTTCTGAAAATGCAAGCTCTCGCAATACAAGGCGCGGATGGCTGTGTTTTAAACCAGAGATGGTAATTTTTTGTATGATGTTCGCTTCAACGGTATAAGCACAAACAGGCAAACAAAGGGAATACAGAAGAAATGACATAAAGACACTTCTTCGTAGGATGTTACGCATTGATGAAACGCCCCTCAAATGGAATTAGCCAATGATTCAGGTTCACAAGATGAAGCCTTCTCACCCCATAATACGAAATATTAACAGGGGCGGAACATAAAAATGCGGGCTAGGAAGGCATTGCCTCATCGGATAGAATACTCCAAATAACTTTCAAAACATGATCGGAGACAACTTCAGTTTGCTTATTTTCTGCTTTATCAAGCTCTTCGCGTAATAAAACTTGAATGTCGCGATCACCCGTACAGTTAAAAATAAACCCCACATCTTCAGAGAAGTCAATCACATCAGCCATGCCAACGCAGGCAATGGCATGGTTTTGCGCTATTATTTTACCATGGGTATTTTCAGGCTCAACAACACACGCAATATGCAGCCCCAAATTAGAGCGTTGAATCAATTGCTCTAAAAAAAAAGTGCCAACCTTACCAAGTCCAATTATAACAATACTTGTGCTTTCCATTTTTATACTCCTTTAGGAATGGGAATTAAATAAATAAATCATCCATTTCTACGGGTGTAAAAGCGCACCTTCTGCGTTGTGGGATCAGTTACATAGACCAGCTATGAGCCACTCTCTCAACGTATTAATTTGGATGATTTATTCCCCGCGACCTTATTTCAGGCGTATGGCTACACAATAACCTCTTTATTTGAAAGGTTTATTTTTTTAAGAGCTTAAACGGTGCTTTCATGGCTTCATCATGGTAGCTAGACATGCGTTTTTTCCAGCCTTGCAACCAGCGGTTTTCATGTCGTGACGGCGGCGATAAGGACACGCGTCTGGTCAATATAAACACTGCACTGTTGGCAAAATCCTGTATGCAAGCAAGGCCTGAGCTGCTGCTTTGCATATGCCCCAATACTTGTAGCAAGCCCCAAGCTTTGCCTTGATAGCGTTCGGATAATTTGATGCCTTCACCCTTGAAATTGACATAATCCATCAGTGGGTAAAAGCCCATAGGGCTATTGGCAACATATTGAAACTGCTGGCGAATATGAGGGCGTTTTTTTTGGGAGATGTGCTGCAATATGCGAGGTAGGGCATTTTTTAGTCTATTTTTAATAAAATCAACCTGTAAATCACGCGTTTTGAGTAAAAAGTCACGCAAACGCTGTATGCGCGCCGTATTTTTTATGTGTTCAAAATGCTTTCGGTTTTTCCAAGGGTTTCCTTTTTGCTTAAGCAGCCATATTGGTATTTCAGTGCCTTGATAGCGCATCCATGCCAATAACTTTGGAAAACTTTCATCGAATTTTTTACTACTTTCAGGCACCCCTTCAGGATACCAAATAAAATGCCCGATTCCCAAAGAAGCAAATGCTTCACCCTTATTCCATGAGGTGAGACAGGCGTTTTGTGAGGCGCATTCATTATGGAAAATGAGCGCGCCGATACGAAGTAATTCTTCTTTGGAAAGCTCAGAGGCGACAGTATTCGATGCCAGCAGGCATACAAAAAAGGGAAGCCATCGACTCCCCCTTTTCCAGTCAACGCAGATGAAATCTTTCACCCCTGATATGAAATATTTATCATAGCCTGAAAAGCTTCATTGACTCATTTTTTCCATGTTAAGATGTAACAAGTTTAAAATTTAAAGTTGATGCCAATGGAGGCAACAGGATAGAATTGCATGTTTTTCAAAGCGTCATCAAGCTTTTGTTTTTCCGCTGCAATATCGGTGGCACTGACACCTGGAGCGACAATTGATGTCTTGGGTTTGCCCATATATAATGCACCTAGCTCAAAACTAAAGCCGATGGGGCTTCCGCTGGAAATGGCATCACCCCAACCAATTCCGACATAAGGCGCAAAGTTATTAAAGTCTACTGTCGTTGAAACGACAGGACTGACATAAGTCGTTCCGCCAATCACCACACTGCCCAACTGGCGTGCGTTCATGGTCAACTTATTACCATTATAGTATGCACCACCCGTCAGACGAAATTTTCCTGCAAACGGATAAACATCAGCAAGTAGGCCTACGGTTGCCAGTTTCAATTTGGCATCGTATGTTATATTGGTATCGGTGATTGTTGTATTGTAATTAAAGCCATTGCCTTGCAAACGAGCATTGATAAATAATGGCACAATATTGGTAGTCGCCTCCACACCAAAACCCAACGTTCCCACTTTAGCAGCAATGCCCAAATCACCTGCTTGAGCTGTTGTTCCCAAGCCCAGCGCAAGCAATAAGGTCAAGCCTTTTAAACTATTTTTTAATGTCATATGATCTCCCTTTCATGTTGTTTGTTTTATATTTATGGTGGCTTGAGTAAGAGTAGTCGAAATTATAATTTCTGCAAGGTCATTTCCATGACCTTATTATTGTAATCTTGTACAATCAGCTGTGAACGAAACAGCGCATATATCTCCGTTACTGACAGCAATACAAAGAGAGCCAGTCCAAATGGCCATAAGCCTCCGATGGCCAATGCAACTGCAAGCACAAAACCAACAAGGTTGAATATCCCCCGCAACCAATGGCCCAGATAAAAGTGATGTAAGCCTGTAATAAATAAATAATTCAATACGGCAAAAGTATCGGGGTCTTTAAGCTTTTTCTTAACGGATTGATAAAACGCTTTGCGTGTTTCATCGGGCAAATCGCGAACAATCAGTCGCAATGCCTCTTCTTGATACGCAACGTCCTCCTTCTTGAGCATTATTTAACGTCCCAACGTGATCACAACGGTTTCACGACTCCAGAAAAGCCACAAACGTTTTTTCTCTACAAATTGAAATACCACTTGCCAATCATCAGCCGCAGCTTCATTCAAGTCCATTTCCATCTTTTTAATGGGCAAGCCTGAGGCACCCAAAAAGATAGTCCCCAGTGCGCCTTCTGAAATAGATATTACCTTATATTCTTTGTATGCCATGATTTACTCCTCCAGCCATTGTTTGAGTGTTGCTAATGCTCGGTCTGATACAGCACGGCGACGTTCTGCCCGTGAAAACCGTCTTTTTCCTTCACGTTTTTTGCCCGCAGGCAACAAACCAAAATTAATATTCATGGGCTGAAAATCTGCCACCCGCGTTCCTGAAATATGAGCCAATAATGCACCATGTGCGGTATCTGATGGTGGTGATACAGGCTCTTTATCGGCTACAATATCTGCCAAAAAGCGTCCAGCCATCAAGCCCATGGATGCCGACTCAACATAGCCTTCAACCCCTGTAATTTGCCCAGCAAACATCACCCGCGCATCTTTTTTCAAGCGTAGCGTATTGTTCAATAGAGCTGGGGATTTGATAAAGGTATTGCGGTGCAATGAGCCCAAACGGAAAAACTCAACATTCTCTAGCCCTGGAATCATTGAAAAGATGCGCTTTTGCTCGCCATAGGTCATTTTTGTTTGAAAACCAACCATGTTCAACAGGCTTCCCATGCGGTTATCTCTGCGAAGCTGTACCACAGCATAGGCCTTTTTACCTGTTTCTGGATGATCCAGACCAACAGGCTTCATCGGCCCAAAACGCGGTGTGTCTTCCCCACGCTCAGCCATTTCTTCAATGGGCATACAGCCATCAAAGAATGGAATATCTTCAAAGCCTTTAAAAGCCACTTTTTCTGCATTGACCAGTTCTTTCACAAAGGCCTTGTACTGCACTTCATTCATGGGGCAGTTGAGATAGTCGCCAGCCTCACCTTCTTCAGTATTTTTGTTATAGCGGTTTTTCCAATAACAAATACCCATATCAATGGATTCAGCATCCACCACAGGTGCAATGGCATCAAAAAAACAAAGGCGATCTTCACCTGTAAGCACTTTGATTTGTTCGTATAAGGTATCCGATGTCAAAGGGCCTGATGCAATCAATACCAGCCCATTCGCTGGTATTTCAGTCACTTCGCCTTCCACAAATTCAATCAATGGTTCTGCTTTCAACGCCGATGTTACCAATTCTGCAAACTGCTCGCGATCCACAGCCAAAGCGGTACCTGCTGGAATACGAGCCTTGTCGCCACAGGCCATAATTAAAGAATCCATGCAGCGCATTTCTTCATGTAAAAGACCCACAGCATTTTCCAAATGATCGGCGCGAAAGCTGTTGGAACATACCAGCTCGGCACACTGACCACTGTTATGCGCGGGTGTCATTTTATGAGGCCGCATTTCATGCAGGCGCACCTTGATGCCACGTTTTGCCAACTGCCAAGCCGCTTCAGAGCCTGCCAATCCTGCGCCAATAATACTTACGGTTTGTGTCAAAGGTTGAGAGGTATCAGTCATGCGACAAAGCTACTGCCACACAGGGTGACAACAAGTGCCAATTGTTTGGTCGGAGGGGGTCAAGCTTGGGATTTTACCGTAACATTTAAAATGGGCATCACCTCCATCGGCTTGATGGGCGCATCCGACAAACGTTTTTGCACGGCAATTTCATCACAATCTGCAAATTTCTTACAATGCACACATACCGTCCATATTTTGTGGGGAAGACTTTCTTTGGCTACCACATCGTAGCCCATATTTGTAAAAAAACGATCCACATAGGTCAGGGCAAAGACTTGCGCAACATGCAGTTGCAGTGCCAGTTTTTCACAGCCTTCAACCAATAAGTGCCCAATGCGTTTGCCTTGGTGGCTTGGCTTTACCACCAAGGAGCGTATCTCAGCAATGTTTGAGCCGTAGATATGGAGGGCTGCTGTACCAACCAGTATCCCATCATATTCAGCCACAATAAACTCTTGCAAATGTTGAAATAAATCATCTTTACTGCGTTGTAAAATAATTTGATTTTGTGCATAAGGACGAAGCAAGGCATATATGCCATCAACATCACCTGTTTCTGCGGCACGGACAACAATACGATGGCTCATTCTGTGTGGCTCACAGCATTGACCTCATCAGGCATTTTGACCTTTACGCAACATTTGTTTGGCATGTTTTAAGCTCTCAGTATCACTCCCGCCCAGCATTCGGGCGATTTCAGCGGCGCGTTCGTTGTTTTGCAATACGCTTAAATCAGTCATGGTTCGACCATCACTTTGTTTTTTTACAATACTGATTTGATGCTGTGCACAGACTGCAACTTGTGGCAAATGAGACACCACAAATACTTGCCGATCCTTGCCCATAGCAGATAGTAACTCACCAACACACCAAGCCGTTTCACCACCAATACCAACATCGACTTCATCAAATACAGCGATATCAGGTGCCTGCATAAAAGAACCGCAAGCCTTTAATGCCAATACCAAACGTGATAATTCACCGCCTGATGCGACTTGTGCCAATGGACGGAAAGGCTCGCCAGGATTGCTGGAAAGCATGAAGTTCATATTATCCCAGCCGTGCGTGTGCCATGATCCCACATCTTCCTTTTTTGAAATAAGCTTAATGTTTACTTGCATACCCGCCATGCCCAAACGATCCAAGTAAGGGCGTAATGCGATAAGCCAGGCATCAATGGCTTTTTTGCGTGCGCTACTAAGCACTTTCGCTTGTTGGCAATAGCTCTGCTCTGCTTTTTCGATATGCGATTGCAATGCGCTTTCATCCCACGCGGCTGTATCCAATAATGATAAACGCTGTTGCCAATCGTTCATTTGATTTAACAGACCTGCCTCATCATGGCCGTGTCGCCGCATAGCTTCGCGCAAATCGGCCAAGCGATTTTCAGTTGCTTGTAAGTCGGCGGCATTGAGGGTGAGCTCTTGGGCATCTTGCAGATAGGGTGAAATCTCACTCAATAGCGCATCAACCTGTGCCAGCAAATGCGATGCCGATGCCAAACCTGAATGAAACGATGCGAGCGGCTCGATGGCATGGCTGACTTGTGCCAGTAGATCACGCACATTTGTTTCATGATCCTCATCAAGTAACATTAAAGCCTGCGCACCAGCTTGTTGAATTTGTGCAATATGCTGGCCTGCTTCAGCTTGGGCGGCGAGCTTTTCTTCCAGCCCTTGCTGAATATTCAAAACACGTAGTTTATCCAGTTCAAAACGCATCCATGATGCCTGAGCGGCATCTTCTCCACACTGGTTTTGCATGTTTTGCAGCTGTTTTTGCAACTTTTCCAAATCATCAAATGCAGCTGCAACAGCTTGCAATAGTGTTGTATCCACCCGTGAATCGACCAGCTGCTGCTGGAATGATGCTTGCATAAGTCCTTGATGTTCGTGTTGACCATGTAAGTCAAGGCATAGCATACCAATTTTTTGCAAGGTTTTTAAGGGGGTAGGTATGCCATTTAGCCATGCACGCGAACGACCATCGGCATTAATGATTCGCCGCAAAAATAACGGTTCATCGCGGTCAATGCCCTGCTCTTGGAGTAGGACTTGCAACTGAGCGTCATCACTTTCAATGACAGCATGCAACTCTGCACGTGCGGCACCATGGCGAACCCAATCAGTGCTGGCTCGTGCCCCAAATATTGCCCCCAGTGCATCCACCAATAAGGATTTGCCAGCACCTGTTTCACCCGTGAATACAGTCATGCCTTGTTTGAATTCCAAGTGCACATCTTCCATTAAAGCAAACTGTTGTACTTTTAGTTCGATCAGCATGTTGTTTCATTCCCGTTCAATATTAGAGGCTTTGATTAATATGAAATAAATTCATCTGCGTTAAGGGGTATCATGCCCTGCCCAATGCAGTTTACTGCGCAGGGTGTTGAAATAATGCCTTTCAGGCAGATAAATCAGGCAAATTTGGCCAGCTTTGCGAATGCTCACCGAATCGCCTTGTAGTAAATTCATATGTGTTTGGCCATCAAGGCTCAAGGCTGAAGGTTGGGGGCTATCCAATAGTTTGAGTAGCAAAACATCGTTGGCGGGTACAATCACGGGGCGATTCGACAAAGTATGTGGACACAGTGGTACAACACTGATGGCTTCGACTTCTGGGTGTACAATCGGGCCGCCAGCCGATAATGCGTAGGCAGTGGAGCCAGCAGGCGTTGCTAGAACAAGGCCATCAGCACGTGTGCGAAACATCAGCTGATCTCGAAAGTGGAGCTCGAATTCAATGGGGCGTGGATGCGCTTGCCGTTGTAGCACCACATCATTCATTGCAACCCCTTGTTTTAATAATGCGCCATCACGCCAAGTTTCAGCCAGTAATGCAAAGTGATGTTTGGTTTTGTAGTTCCCAGATAAAATTTCAGCGACCACATCAAACATATTTCCTACTGGGGTGTCGGTTAAGAAGCCCAAACGCCCTAGATTAATGCCAAGAATCGGTGTGTCCGAGTCTACCAAATGCCTTCCAGCATTTAATAAGGTACCATCACCACCCAAAACAACCAATAACTCTGCTCGTTTGGCAATATCTTTCAAGGGTAACATTTCGCCACAAGAATTTGGTTGGTTGTTATCACACAGTACTTCACAGCCACGTGTTACCAACCATGTGGCAAGCTCTTTTGCCAAGCTTTTGGCTCTATGATCATCAGGCTTGATGCTGATGCCAATGCTATGCATGGGCGCATCATTCATGGTGTGGCTGTATTCCAGTGTTCAGGTTGTAAGTGGCATTGAAAGCATTGGTCTGCTTTGGTGTGTTTGATGGGCTGTGGTTTAACGCCATCAATGCTATGGCAGGTCATACATTCGGCACGCGATTGAACCGACTGATGTGTTTCATTATCAGGAACAGGCTTGGTTTTACGCTCATTGGCTCCCAGCACCAGCAACAAAATAACGGCTGCTACTATTGCAAAAAACACCATATCCCGTTTATCAGGCTGCCATTTTTGTTTGCTTTTAGACTCTGCCATGGATGCCTCGCTTTATAAATATTATCAGCGGCACGCTATACCCGTCACCGCTTTGATGTCACGCTGTCAGATGTATAATTACACCCAATACCATTAAGTATTCAATCTGTCTATATTCAATTACAATGCGGCAGACTTACTACTAATGGAGAATCTAATGAAAATTCTACAAGATCATAAACTTACGCTGATTGCGGGCTTTGTCCTTACTGCAATTATTGTGGCTATTGCTGCCGAAACAGGTGGCACTGTCCCCACTATCTTTGAAGGTGCTCGTTGGTTGCATGTGCTTTCTGGCATTCTTTGGATTGGCTTGTTGTATTACTTCAACTTTGTACAAGTGCCATCCATGGGTGGTTTCTCTGCTGATTCCAAAGCTGAGTTATTCAAAGATGGCAGCATTGTCCGTCGCGCCTTGCACTGGTTCCGCATGGGTGCGAATTTAACCTTGGTTTTCGGTATTATCTTATTCGTTGAGCTTGGTGCTGATGCTGGTTGGGA
The DNA here is from genome assembly GCA_030950825.1 of Mariprofundaceae bacterium. Classification (GTDB taxonomy): domain Bacteria; phylum Pseudomonadota; class Zetaproteobacteria; order Mariprofundales; family Mariprofundaceae. The sequence goes on from JAUZQT010000163.1 coordinate 17,903, forward strand.
TATTCGTATCGGTGCTTTGTTGGCGATTATTATGTGGGCGAATGTTATGTTCATCATCTGGCCAAATCAGAAGAAAGTGATTGGCATGGTTGAAGCAACAGCGGATGAAAAGGCTGCTGCTGGCAAGAAAGCCTTGATGGCATCGCGTATCAATACCTTGCTTTCTATCCCAATGCTATTGCTGATGATTGCATCGGCGCACTTTCGGATGTTTGCGTAGAATCAAAATCAATGGGGTCAGACTCGATTGATTTTAATTTAAAGGTTATGGAATTTATTCACAAGAGAAAATCAATCGAGTCTGACCCCATTGATTTTCGTGTGTGGCAGAAATAGGGAGCCTACTGGCTCCCTGTTTTTTTATGGTACCAAGCGAACCTGAATCATACCGCGCACTGGATCCGTTGAATCCAATCTCACATCAAGTTGGTCACCCAAGTTTAAAACTTGCCCACCACGTTTTGCGACGAGACGGTGGTGTACTTCATCAAGGGTAAAGTCGCCGCCCAAATCATCAATAGACATCGAAGCTTCTGCCAGTGATGCGTCCAACTCAAGAAAGATGCGCCGTTTACTGAGACCTGAAATGCGCGCTGACATTGTTTTACCAATGTCTTTGCCATGATATAAAGCCGCCAGCATGGCTTGAGTATCCCATTCGCCCCGTTGTTGTTTGCGTTCTTGGGCAGAGATATGCACGCCAATCTCTTCCAGCTCTTTGGCAGGCTGTACATGATCTGGGTTTTCTCCTTGTAATAAAGCCTTTAAACGGCGGTGTACAGTTAAGTCGGCATAACGACGAATAGGGCTGGTAAAGTGCCCGTATGATTGATATGCCAAGCCAAAATGCCCCTCATTGTTTGTTGTGTAGCTGGCGCGTTGCATAGAACGAAGAATTAAACGGTGTAATACATGTGCATAGGGCTTGCCTTCTGATTTTTCCAGAACACGCTGGACAGAACTCGGGCGAACATCGTATTTGGGATGCTGCTTAATGGTCAAGCCCAATGGTGCAAGAAATTCATTCAATGTCGCAATAGCTTGGCGCTCTGGTGCAGGGTGCACGCGATAAAGTAGGGCGCATTCTTTGGATTCCAAATATTCTGCAACGGCTGTATTGGCGGCCAGCATCAGCTCCTCAATTAATTTGTGCGCTATATTACGCGGCTTGGGCAGCATCTCGGAAACGTCATTGTCTTTGATAACCGCATACATTTCAGGTAAATCCAAATCCAAAGCACCGCGAATCTCACGGCAGCGCTCCAAGACATGGTATAAGCGCGCAGCATCTTCCAGCATGGCGCGAATTTTTATTCCTACGATGGCTTTGCGCTTACCTTCTTCCAGCCAAGCGGCGACTTGCGTATAGCTTAAACGAGCATGTGAATAGATCACTGCCTCATACATGCGTGAGGAGCGACGCTTGCCATTGGCATCAAAGCGCATGCGTACCACCATCGCCAGGCGTTTTACTTTTGGCTTGAGTGAACACAGACCATTGGAAAGTTTTTCAGGCAACATGGGAATCACCCTATCAGGGAAATAGAACGAGTTACCACGCTCAAGCGCCTCTTTATCCAAGGCAGACTTGGGTGTTACATAGTGTGCGACATCGGCAATGGCCACCCAGACTTCAAAGCCATCACCGCGCGGCACGACACAAACGGCATCATCAAAATCACGGGCATCTTCGCCATCAATGGTAACAAACGGCAAATGGGTTAAATCCAAGCGCCCATTTGAGCCTGCTTGGCAATCCGATTCCAATACCTCATCGGGGAATGTTGCAGATTCAAGTAGCACTGCGTCGGGGAAGCATTCTGGCAAGGCTTGTTCTGCGACAATTAAATCAATCAAGCGTTCGGGTGTTAAATCGCTGCCTAGAACATCCAATATATTGCCGCGTAAAGGGTTGCTACCACGCTGTATTTCCACACGCACCCAGTCCCCATGATGCGCGCCAGCACTATCATTGCCCTTTATTAAAATTGATTGCGGAACTTTTCTTGAGCGTGGTTGTACCAAAGCAATACTATTTTCAATTGCGAACTGCCCAACCAGTATTGATGATGCTGCCTCAATTGTTCGTATATACTCACCTGATTCGCGCCCGCGTTTAAATACGATGCGTACTTCAACGCGATCACCATGCATCAGCTCGCGCATTTCTTCGTGGGGTAAAAACACGCCTTTTTCACGCCCAGCAACATCCACAAAGCCAAATCCATCAGGGTGTGCTGAGACAATGCCAGCAACCGTTTCGTGGTTTGTGCGGACAGTGCGGTGTGCAGGCCTTGATGCACTTCTACCTTGGCGCGCTTGTGAATGTTTTTCTTCACTGGCATAAGTTTTGCGGCGACCAGCCTTGCTACGTGATGTGTGCTCTGTAGCACCTTTCTTGCGGCGCTTTGCTGCTTTCTCCCAAGGGCTGCTTGCACGCTTTGGCTCTGCTTCATTGGCATCTTGATGTTTGTTCTTGTTGTTCTCTTTTGTTGGCGATTTTGAAGTGTGTTTTCTTGACACTGGCATACTCCGTTTTTATGATGCGCGCCTTGCTAATCTAAAGGCGTTCGCGTTTTTTCATTTGCCGAGGTGGCGGAATTGGTAGACGCGCTGGCTTCAGGTGCCAGTGTCCTTTTCGGACGTGCTGGTTCGACTCCAGTCCTCGGTACCACCTCAACGGGCTTTTATTCATAATCTAATGTTCGTGTAAAAGCCTGTAAACGTTTCTAGTTTGCAGGCTTTTTTTGTTTTATGCTTTTATTCAATATCCAAATCAGGGTTAAAATTAATCGAGTCTGACCCCATTGATTCGTCAAGCCGCATTTTGCAGTGTTTCAATGCAAAATTTATTCAAGCTTTGATGATGCTGGCGTGCAGCAATAGCCAAGCGTTGGTGAAGCTCGGGATTGGTACGAAGCATGATTTTTCCAGAGTATGATTTGCCCGCTGTGGCTTCGGGTAGCGGTTTACCATCTTGCTTATATATTTCAATCCACTCATCCACGATAACACATAGTTCAGCATACACTTCTGTTTCATGGTCACCATGGCAACACTGCCCGATGATACCTGGTGCTGATCCGATAAAGCACTGATCCTCTTCGGACCATTCAACAATTTTTAGGTAACGTGCCGATGCTTTCATGTTTTTGCCTCGCTGATCTTTTTAGCCACGTCTTTTTCTTGGTAATGCTTGGCATCCGCGCCTTTTTTGCCTGAAATGGTGCAGTTCACCCCATTTTTCTCAAAGTTTCTGTGGCTTCCTTTTCCGCCACGGTTGGTAAACCCTGCGTTCTTGAGTTCTGCAATCAGTGCTTTAATCTTTCGCAGCATAAGATTATGATAGCGTTGTGCTATCACTTGTCAACATGTGTGGAATCAAAAATCAATGGGGTCAAATCAATGGGGTCAGACTCGATTGATTGAAGCGCGGGCGTTACAACTGTGACAAAATGACACACCTCAAGTGTATCATGTTGACCCACCCCTCAAAAGGCACCAAGGTTCGCCATGTCAGCTTGATTGACTATCTCTGGATAGAATTGAAAGCGACACTTTTCAATGCTGGCTCCACGGAGCCAAATATATATTACGAGGTTTTACCACGATGAAGAAGACTCTTCTTTCTGCTGCTTCCTTTGCTGTAGTTGCTGTTTCTGCTGTTGCAATTGCTCCAACTACTTCTGAAGCTATCCCGGCGTTTGCACGTCAAACTGGTGCTGCTTGCTTGAGCTGCCACTTCCAAACTTTCCCTGCGGTTAACGCTTTCGGTCGTTCTTTCAAATTGGGCGCATTCACTGATGTCGGTGAGCAAGCTTTGATCGAAGATGACGGATTGTCTTTGCCTTCAGTAATGAACTCTTCATTCGTATTGCGTGCACAATATAATTCTGAAAAAACTGCTACAGGCACAACGACTACTTGGGCTGTCCCAGCTGATGCGGTATTATTGATGGCTGGTCGTGTTGGTTCAAACACAGGTGCATTTGTTGAATTTGATGGTGGTGCTGCAAACTGGCAGTTAATGAACTCATTTGACTTTGATAGCTTCAAAGGTGGCTTGAACATTCAAAATACTGGTTTTGGCCCTACTGCTGCAATCGAAGTAACAAACGTTTTCGGTCAGCATGGTGGTAAGTTGTTCGGTAAAGCATTGTCTTCTGTAAACAACATCCTTAAAGGTGTTAATACTGGTAATGCTATTGCTCCTGTCGCTGGTGTTGGTAACGGTGCCAACACTACTTCTGTTGCTTTGTGGGCTGGTAATGAATCTTTCTTGGTTCAAGTTGCGGGCGTTGCATTTGAAGATGCTAATGCTGTAACCAATGCTTCTTTTGTTCCAATGATTCGTGGTACTTATATTGCTGATCTAGGCGCTGCTGAATTGATGATTGGTGGTGGCTTGATTTCTGGTACACAAACCACCAACAACACACCTGGTGGTGTTGGTGTGAACGCGACATTTGTTGACCTTCAGGTTCAAGGTGAAATGGGCGACATGTCTTATGGCGTGTATGCTGATTACACGACAACCAAAGCTAAGGGAACAAATGGAGGCGGTTCTTCTAACTTGTTCGCGATTGCTGCGGGCGGTATGGCTGCGGCGGGATCAGACGTTGATGGCTATTCAATCCGTGCTGAAGTTAAACCAACCCATTCTTTGATGTTTGGTCTTGGCGCTGGTCAGGTTAAAACTACGCCATTAGTGGGTGCTGTAACTAAAACGAATAGCACTCAGGTTGCTGCAACGTATGAAGTGTATCAAAACATGGAAATCAATACTTTCTATAAAGTTGATACAGCTGGCGCAACTACAACAAAAACTATCTTTGCTGAAGTTGAAGCATTGTTCTGAGTTTCACATAACGTGAGCTCTTCTTGAGAGAGGGTGCCTTCGGGCACCCTTTTTTTTAACCAAAACTACGGGGTCAGGTCTTGTTTTGCGCATTTTTATATCGGTATGCGCCTCCTTTATTTAGTGGAAATGCGCAAAACAAGACCTGACCCCATTTGTATTTGTCAATAGCAATGTTTTGTGTGTATTATGTGCCAATGAGTACAATGATTGTAGAAATTTATGAAGCACTAAAAGATGCTGGTGTTTCTGAAGAAAAAGCTATCCGTGCCGCAGAGGCATTGTCAGAATCTCAGACAGCAAGCAAGGCTGATGTTGATCGTTTAGAAAAACGAATGATTCGCATTGAGCTATTGCTGGGCGTTGTCTTGGCTGCTGTTACAATCCCTCTTCTGCGCAGCCTGTTAACTTAATAATCAAAAATCATCTAAAAACGGGGTCAGGTATTGTTTTGCGCATTTCTTTCTAAACGAAAACGGGGTCAGGTCTTGTTTTGCGCATTTCTTTCTAAATAGAGGTGGCGTATACCAATATGTAAATGCGCAAAACAAGACCTGACCCCGTTTTTTATTAAAAGAGGTTTTCAGTTGTTGATGTGCCTAATCAATCAACGATGTATTTAATTCTTTGGGGGCACTATAGCCCATCACTTCAAATAAGGTCGCGGCCAAATGAGACAGGCCTGGACTTGTGGATAAATCATCCCCCTCTTTTGTTTGACGAAGCTGATACGAAGCATCAAATGCTGGGTCAAATAAAATGCAAGGCACTGGATTAGTGGAATGTTTGGTGCAAGGCTCGCTATGCTCACCCTTGAATATCTTCATTTCTTCCGCATTTCCATGATCGGCGGTGATCAAGGCACAAGCGCCCACCTTTTCCAATGCCTCCACAATATGACCAATCGCACTATCCACCGCTTCAATGGCTGTAATCACTGGTGCAATCGACCCGCAGTGCCCGACCATGTCAGCATTGGCAAAGTTGATCAGACCAAAACCATAATCGCCCGATTCAATCAGTTCGACAGCCTTTTCAGCAATCTCGGGTGCCTTCATTTGCGGCGCATCAGCAAATGAAATGCCTCGATCGGATGGAATCAAGATATAGTCCTCCATCGTATCATCCAAGGGTTTGCGATAACCACCATTAAAAAAGAAGGTCACATGCGGAAATTTCTGCGTTTCAGTTAGACGGAATTGTTTGATACCCATCTCCAGAATGCGTTTTCCAAACGGTGTTTCAACTTTGGTTGGTCCCATCAACTGTAATTTTGGAAGGTCGCGATCTTCATCATAGACCATCATGCCAGAAAATAGAATATCAGGTGCTTTGTGGTCGATCCCACCACGATCAAAGCCATCAAAATCAGCCACTTCAAAGGCTTCAGTTATTTCAATCGCACGGTCACCACGGAAATTCATCATCACCACAGCATCACCATCTTGAATCATACCAACTGCTTTATCGGCTGCATCTACAATGACAAAACCAGGTAAATCTTGATCAATGATATCAGGTGTTTCACAACGGAGTGTCTTTACTGCTGCTTGCATGCTGGTAAATCGCAATTCACATATACCATGCACCATCGCATCCCAGCCTAGTTTTACTTTGCTCCAATCTTGATCCCTATCCATGATGATTTGTTCACGCCCACCAGCCGAAGCAAAGATATAATCAAGACCTTGCGCATTCAAATCGGCAAAAACATCTTCCAATTGTGCGATGTAATGCTGCGCTGTTTGAATGCCCACATCGCGACCATCCAATAGAGCGTGTACGCGCAATTTTTTGACACCATTGGCTGCGGCATATTTGGAGACGGCGATAAAGTGATCAATATGGGAATGAATATTTCCATCCGATAACAAGCCCAGTAAATGTACCGCACCACCTTCTTGACCTTGGTTTATCACTTGCGCCAGCGCATTTGATTGATAAAAAGAGCCATCAGCCAACGCATTGTTGATGCGTGTCGGCCCCTGATCAAGAATCTGCCCAGCTCCCATGGTTAAGTGCCCAACTTCTGAGCCTCCCATATCTTTATTTGATGGCAACCCCACATATTGGCCGTGCGTCATCAGCTGCGTATGGGCATAATTTTTCCATAAACGATCAAATACGGGTGTGTTTGCTTGTGCCACCGCATCTTCCACACCGCCTGTACCTATGCCCCAGCCATCCATGATGATTAACAGTGTTGATTTTCCCTTGCTAAAATGCTGAGTCATGCCGTCTATCTCCCATATTCAAAAATTTTTTTAGGAACTTTTAATCACCAAGTCTTGCACACTATATTGCGTCATAAATTACAATATGACCACGCTATCTATTCATTGGCGGCACTGATGTCATTCAGAGTCTACGGTTTTGATCGCAGACTCTACAGCAATTCTAATTCTCCAGAAATAATGCGTTGCAGGCCATGCTGTGTAGCAAGCAACAAGGCGCCATCATCATCCAAGGCTTCGGCAAGCCCTTCGATATAGGTACTGCCGTGATGCACACGAACGTTTTGCCCTGATGCCGCATGAGCCTGCCACCATGCTTGTTGAATCGGGCTAAAGCCTTGCTCAAGATAGATTTGATACCATCTATCCATCGCATTCAACACCGCAGCAGCACATTGCAGGCGGGATAGCGCGTATTTGCTATGACTTTGTAAGTCTGTAACCGTTTGTGCTATATCTTTTGGCCAGCCCTGATCAGGCAGTGTGAGATTGATGCCAATGCCAACGACGACCGCATGAACCAAGCCTGGTTCAGCGCGCATTTCTGTCAGAATGCCCGATACTTTCGCGCCATGAATCAATAAATCATTGGGCCATTTGATGCGAATATGATCACAATATTGGCATAACGCTTGCTGCAAAGCCACTGCCGTCAACAAAGATAATTGAGGTACTTTTTCAGGTGCTAATGGTGGGCGTAATACCATGCTAAAAGCCAGCGCATTTTGAACGGTATGCCAAGTACGACCAAGTCGTCCGCGCCCTGCCGTTTGACAATCCGTAAAAATAACGGTGCCTTCAATGGCCCCTCCTTCAGCTTGGCGCATGGCTTCACGGTTGCTTGAATCAAGCGTCTCAAAATGTTGAATATTTTTACCAATACGAATGTTTTGATGACACTTGGCTTGCAATGTGCTGGCACTAAAGAAATCATTGCATAGCTGATATCCCAGCCCATTGTGTGCTTGAATATCTGCCCCCAGTTTACGCAAAATATCAATATGCTTCCAAATCGCCGCACGGGAAAGATTAAGCTCTTGTGCCAATAAATCGCCTGAAATTGGGTTTAAAGAGCCACTTAAACGACCAAGTATGTGCTGACGTGTTGTGCTTTTCATGCCTCGTCGTTGGCTGCATGATGAAGCTTTAATGCCTGCACCCGCATGGATAAATCCAAGCTGGGTGCGGAATGCGTTATCGCACCAATAGCAATACGATTCACCCCCGTTGCGGCATAATCACGGGCATTCTGCAAAGTAATATTGCCCGATGCTTCGAGCAAAATAGAGGATGGTACAAGCGGACGCGCTTTGGCAACCTGCGCTGGTGACATATTATCCAGCAAAATAATATCAGGGCATAAGGCAACGGCTTCTTTTACTTGGGTGAAATTTTCACATTCCACTTCAACCCAAAGATCCTGATTCTTCTGAAAGCATGCTTGAATGGCTTCACTGATTGAACCACTGGCCTCAATATGATTTTCTTTGATCAACATACCACTTGCCAGATCCATGCGATGGTTTACACCACCACCATGGACAACGGCCTTTTTTTCCAAAAGCCGCAAGCCTGGTGTTGTTTTACGTGTATCAGCAATCGCACAATCAGTGCCATGAACCGATGCAACAAAAGCATGGGTTGCTGTGGCAATGCCGGATAGGTGCTGCATAAAATTAAGCGCTGTACGTTCAGCGGCAAGCAAACAACGCAGCCTGCCAGTAAGCTCGACAATCGTATCACCGCTTATAATCGTATCACCATCATTTTTCAACCATATCTGCTGAATGGTTTTATCCATCGTTTGGAAAACTTGTTGCGCAATGCTACAGCCCGATAATATACCATCGGCCTTGGCCACAATGCGAGCTGTACCGCGTTGAACCTCTAAGATAGTCGCTAAGGCAGTGTGATCTTCATAAGCCGCATCTTCGGCCAATGCAAGGTCAATTAATGTTTGAATATAAGACATGCGTCAAGACTACAACAGCCAGAGTATCCAGCCCATAGCCAGTATAGCGCATGGTAAATTCCAATAGCTCGGCAATAATGCGCGGCATAACGATGCCGCCATCCCTGCGATAAGCGTCGCAATCAATAGCTGTTGCCAATTGATACCATGATATAAATGCCCGCTCCAGCTACATAAAAAAGCACTGCTGATGATAAGCCCTATATGCCCCAGTAGTGTTTGTTTGGGGTGCTGAGGTAGCGCAAGAGAGATATAATGAAGGCGATCCAAGAGTGTTGCCAAAGGAAAAGCAAGGCAGACTGTTAACGCCAGCCCAAAACCAAACTCAGGAATGCTTTGGAAAATAATAACGGCAATCGTAAGTGCCAATATAAACGCCAAAATAGCCCATGGGGGGCGACGTTTCGTATCTTTGAATCCACCCCAAATAGTGTGCAGATACTGCCAAAACAGTTGTTTGAAAATATGGCTACATAATGCCATGATGCTTAAAATAGCCATTGGAAAATACAGCCATGCGGCTTGTGTATAAACAGGCCATAGCAATACCCAGATAGCAAACAACGGCATACTGCTTTGCCAAATATGATTCGGTGCAACACCGCGCTTGGCAAGCATCAAAGATACCCACAGCAATTGAGCCAAGCCCAGTACAAACAGCATGCTTATCATGTGATCGACATTTATCTCAAACATGTCTGCACGCTAGGAGGCAGTCAGGCTTAGCACAAGCAGCTGAGAATAAAATATGGATCGATTTATTTTGCAAAAAAAAAAGGGTGATCAGATAGAAAAATACGCCACGACATAAAAAAGCGGAGCCGAAGCCCCGCTTTTGTATTTAGCCTGAATTATTCAGGTTAGATAGCGAAAAGAATGAACACAGTGATCTGTTAAATAGTTATGACTGTTCAATCAAAGCTTTCATGGACAAACGAATCTTACCGCTACGATCCACTTCCAAGACTTTCACTTTCACAATCGCACCTTCTTCAAGTTCATCAGCAACTTTCTCAACACGTTTATGCGCAATTTGAGAGATATGCACCAAGCCGTCAGTATTGCCCATGATGCGAACAAATGCACCGAAATCCATAATCTTTACAACTTTCCCTTCATAAATCGCGCCGACTTCAACTTCAGCCACAAGATCTTCAATCATTTTCTTCGCAGCTTCACCAGCATCGCTGGTCACCGCAAAGATAGTGATGGTACCATCATCCGCAATATCAACTTTAGCACCAGTTTCTTCAACAATACCGCGAATCACTTTACCACCAGCGCCAATGACTTCGCGAATTTTGTCCGTTTTGATTTTCATGCTAAACATACGCGGCGCATGATCGGCAACAGAGCCGCGTGCCTCAATCATACATTTCGCCATTTCGTCCAAAATATGCATACGGCCAGCATTGGATTGCGCCAAGGCTTCCTTCATGATTTCACGTGTCAGGCCACCAATTTTGATGTCCAACTGCAAGGTAGTAACACCATCAGCAGTACCCGCTACTTTAAAGTCCATATCACCAAGATGATCTTCATCACCCAGAATATCAGACAATACCGCATAGCCATCGGATTCAAGAATCAGAACCATGGCAATACCAGCAACGGGAGATTTCACAGGCACACCTGCATCCATCAATGCCAAGGAAGTGCCACATACAGAGGCCATGGATGAAGAACCATTGGATTCGGTGATTTCGGACACCGCACGAATCGCATAGCCAAAATCTTCCATGCTTGGCAAAATGCCTTCAACACCACGTTTAGCAAGCCTGCCATGACCAATCTCACGACGACCAGGAGGGCCGAAGCGACGGGCTTCACCCACAGAGTACGGGGGGAAGTTGTAGTGCAGCATAAAGCGCTGCTTCGTGACACCTTCCAAGTTTTCAGTTGTTTGCATATCAGATTCGGTACCCAAAGTAATGGTCACCAAAGCCTGTGTTTCGCCGCGTGTAAACAGTGCGGAACCATGGGTGCGTGGTAATACGCCAACCTGACAATCAATGGCGCGCACATCCGTTGTTGCACGGCCATCAATACGCGGGTTGCCATCAATAATGGAGCGACGAACCACGCTCTTTTCTAGATTTTTCACGGCTGAAGTGACATCATTGCTGGAGAACGCACCCTGATTTTCTTCTGTACCTGCAAATTGTTCTTGTGCCGCAGCACGGAGCGCTTCGATTTTTGCCGAACGCGCAGACTTATCAACTGTGCCATAAGCTTCACGAACATCCGCTTCAAAGGCAGTATTCACTGCGTCTTGAACATTCGCATTACCCGCCAACTCCACAACAAGCTTCTCTTTTCCTGCCTCTTTAACCAATGCTTCAATGGCATCGATGACGGGTGCATAACCTTCCTGACCAAAGATAATAGCATCGATCATTTGCTCTTCAGAAAGCTCTTTGGCTTCAGATTCAATCATCAATACCGCATCGCGTGTACCTGCGACCACCAAATCAAGTGCAGCGTTTTCCATTTGCGCATAAGTTGGATTCAATACGAATTCGCCATCAATCAAAGCAACGCGTGATGCCGCGATTGGCTCTGCAAATGGTATGTCAGAGATAGCCAATGCCGCAGATACGCCATTAATGGCAACAATATCAGGATTATTGTCTTCATCGGCAGAAATGACAGTCGCAATGACTTGTGTTTCGTGGAAGTAGCCTTTTGGAAACAATGGGCGAATTGGACGATCGATCAAACGTGATGTTAGTGTTTCTTTTTCAGATGGGCGACCTTCACGCTTTAGAAAACCACCCAAAAAGCGGCCAGCGGCATAGGTTTTTTCTTGATAGTGCACAGTCAAAGGCATGAAATCCACGCCCTGCAATGGTGTTTTAGCGGCTGTTGCTGCCACATGAACAATCACATCACCATATTGTGCCATAATAGAGCCGCCGGCTTGTCGTGCAATACGACCCGTTTCAAAACTCATTTCGCGATCAGCGACAGTCGCTTTGCTTGTTTTAATATTAAACATTGTCTTCCTTTATCAATGGCATACAAGCTTTCTCATATGCTTATTTTTTTTAAACGCATGCTCATAACTGGGGAAAAGGAAATCGAAAGAAAAACGGCTCCTGCTTAATGAAAAACAGGAGCCGCTTTTAAACAACTCAGTGCTTAGCGACGCAGGCCAAGCTTTTCAATCAATGCACGATACCGACCAAAATCTTTACCTTTTAGGTATTTCAGAAGATTACGGCGACGACCAACCATTTTCAAAAGACCACGACGTGAATGGTGATCCTTATGGGTATCGTTAAAGTGACCACTTAAGCCATTGATACGTGCAGTGAGCAATGCCACCTGTACTTCAGGTGAGCCAGTGTCACCTTCTTTGATTGCAAATTCAGCAATGATGTCGTTTTTCTTTTCCACAGCTAGAGACATGATTATTCCTTGTTTTCATTTTATTAACATTCAACCCAGATGAACATGCGGAACACATCGAACTCCAGAATTGAACGTGCATTTTAACCAGGTCAATAGCACAAGTCAAAAAGCATGGTAGAATCAGTGGCTATTTGAATAGCTATAGGATATTTTTAGATATGCGTATAGTGACACTTTATCAAACAATCATTCCAGCGCCAACTGTATTATTGGTAAAGCCATCAATAATAATAAAGCTGCCTGTCACCCGATTGTCTGCATACGGATCACAACAGAGGGGTTGTTGTAACTTAAATGTGACTTGTCCAATTTCGTTCATCGCCAAAGCAGTCGCTTCTTCCCGTTCAAGTGAGTGAATGTCGCGTTTAAAGTTCACTTCAGACACCAGTGCCTTCACCTGCGTGGTGGTATGTTTGATGATGTATTTCTTGCGATTTTCCAATGCCTCATCACCAATCCAGCATACATTGGCAGTCAATTGTTTCTCGCCTGTTGTCTGCTCGCCAGCATGAACCAACATATCACCGCGCGAAATATCAATGTTATCATTCAACGTAATCGTGATACTTTGAGGTGAAAAGGCCTCTTCCAAATTACCATCAAAGGCAACAATTTCTTTCACTGTTGAAGTTTTTCCAGAAGGCATCACCACCAATGAATCTCCCACCTTCACGGTTCCTGATGCAATGGTACCCATAAAGCCGCGATAATCAGGCAAATCAGCTGTTTGTGGGCGATTGACCAATTGCACAGGCATACGGAATGGCTTTTCATCCAGATCATCCAAAACGGACATGGATTCCAAGGTTTCAAGCAAGGTGTCACCCTTATACCAGTCCATCTTATCACCGCGAATGGTCACCATATCACCCGTTAGTGCGGACATGGGTGTGCAAATCAAGTCTTTAATACCTTGCTTGGCGCAATATTCCTGCATTTCTTTACGAATTTTTTCAAACGCTGCTTGATCATAGTCAACCAAATCCATTTTATTGATCGCAACGATCAAATGAGGAATACCCAACAAACCCAAAATGTGGGTATGACGTTTGGTTTGTGGCAAGACACCATGACGTGCATCAATCAAAATAATTGCTGCATTGGCAGTCGATGAGCCTGTCACCATATTACGTGTGTATTGCTCATGGCCTGGGCAATCCGCCATAATAAATTTACGTTTGGGAGTGGCAAAATAGCGGTATGCCACATCGATGGTGATGCCCTGCTCGCGCTCAGCAGCGAGGCCATCGGTCAACATCGCCAAATCAATTTCAGCAGCAGAAGACACATGCGTTGTACCTTTTTTCTTGCGCACAGCCATCAATTGATCTTCAAATGCGCCTTTGGTATCAACAAGCAAACGGCCAATCAAAGTAGACTTACCATCATCCACACTGCCCACCGTAACCAAACGCAATAATTCGATTTCTTTTGTTAGTTCAAAGTTAAATTCAGTCATTTGCAAACCCCATTTGCACCGCTGAGGACGCTGAGGACGCTGAGAAAACTCTCTGCGACCTTTGCGAACTCTGTGGTTAAAAAATTTTAGAAATACCCTTCTTTTTTCTTATCTTCCATTGAGTTTGAGCCGTGATCAATGATTCGTGTTTCACGCTCGGAACGACGCGCTGCGGCGGCTTCAATCACAATTTCATCCATATTCGTTGCATCCGAGCGCACCGCACCCGTACACGGACTACAGCCCAAGGTGCGGAAACGCGACATAATCATCTTCGGCGCTTCACCCTCAAGCAATTGATCCTTATTTTCTTCGTAATAAGGAATCAACATCTCACCACGCTCAATCATCGGACGTTCTTTGGCAAAATAAAGCGGCACAATGGGAATATTTTCATCGCGGATATACGACCAAATATCCATTTCTGTCCAATTTGAAATCGGGAATACACGTACCGATTCACCATCATGAATACGACCATTATAAATGTTCCACAATTCAGGGCGTTGATTCTTTGGATCCCACTGACCAAATTCATCACGCATAGAAAACACACGTTCCTTGGCACGTGATTTTTCTTCATCACGTCGCGCCCCACCAAACGCCGCATCATAACCACCTTCTTCCAATGACTTCAGCAAAGCACCTGTTTTCAATGCACCACAACAACGCGCCACACCAAACTCTTTTGGATTCATACCCTTGGCAATGGCATCTTCATTACGTTTCACAATCAAATCTGCACCAATCTCTTCGCAAAACGCATCACGAAATTCATACATTTCTTTGAATTTAAACCCTGTATCCACATGCAGCAAAGAAAAAGGCAAGGGTGCAGGATAAAACGCCTTGCGCGCAAGATGAACAAGCACGCTCGAATCCTTACCAACTGAATACAGCATCACAGGATTGCGAAATTCGGCCACAACTTCACGGATAATGTGAATGGATTCAGCCTCCAGTGCCTTCAGCTGTGTTAATTTATGTTTTGACATTTTCATAGACTCCTAAATTCCATCTCCAGATTCTCCTTCACCTTTCGGGGCTTTTAGCGAACTCACATGCAGACCGCACTCTGCTAAAGTGTCTTTATTTTCCCACCACCAACGACCAGCACGCGGGTCTTCACCCATGCTAATTGCCCGTGTGCACGGCTCACAACCAATGGACACATAGAACGCATCATGCAATTTATTGTATGGCAAATCATGTTCACGAATATATGCCCATACATCTTTTTCTGTCCAATTGCGCATTGGATTATATTTTTTCAAGCCATACACAGGGTCATCTTCCACAGGCGCAATATCACCACGGTTTTTCGCTTGATCTTTACGCCGCCCCGTTATCCACGCTTCCATGCCATGTAATGCTTTTTTCAAAGGCTGAACCTTGCGCACTTGACAACATAGCTTTCGATTTTCCACGGATTTCTGGAATAAATTCACACCATACTCGTGTACCATGGCCTGCACCGCACCCGCATCTGGAAAAAGAATATGCAACATATTGCCATAACGCTCACGTAGCGCATCCATTAAATCATACGTTGGCTGTGGTAAACGACCTGTATCCAATGTCACAATGCGAATGTCCAAATTATAACGACAAATCAGGTCAATCAATACAATACCTTGCGAGCCCAAGCTGCATGAATACACCAACTTATCGCCATGCTTATCCTTGGCTTCTTGTAGTAAGGTCACTGCCTCATCCATCAAAAGCTTCATTGAACCTCCAGTAATGATAATCCAACCACTGGCCACCAGTATGTAGAGACCAACATAAACAACACCAACGATGATACAGACAAAATCGCACCATATCGCAGCATACTACCGCCATTTAGGTAGCCACTGGCATAAATCATAGCATTCGGTGGTGTACTCATCGGCAGCATAAAAGCAAAACCAGCCACAATGCCAATGGTTAAAGCCACGCCCACAGGATCAAGCCCTGCCGCCATACCCACAGGCATGGCAATAGGCAATACAATCGCCACTGCCGCCGCATTGCTCACACCCTCTGTAAAAAGCAGCGTCATCAGCACCAAAAAACCAACCAAAGCCAAGCCCACTATATCCCCAGGAATCAAGCTATCCGCCAACCACACAGCCGCACCTGTATCAGAGAGCGCTTTGCCAATAGCAATCGCACCGCCATACATCAACACCACACTCCATGACACATGCTGCTCAATCGCTTTCCACTCCACCAGTCGCAGCACAAACATCAAAACCACCGCAATCAAGGAGATACTGGCCAGCGTATTCGCATGCCCTGCCAGCATCCATGCCAATACCGTGGATAAAAGCAGGATCGCCATCAACCAGCCTTTGACACCCAATCCGCCCAATTCCAAACGACGCTGGGCAAAGCGGTTTCGTACCTGATCCAAATCCAATGACACCGATGCAGCCATGCGCATCAATAAGTACAGGGCAACCGATAATACGCCAATCACCAATGGCAATGCTGCCAAAGTCCACTCTAAAAATGAAAAGGATTGACCCGTAAGCTCACTACTCAAGGCCAAAGCCAAAGGCCCACGTGCTCCACCAAGCAAGGTAGTCACACCGCCAATAATGGCTCCCCATGCCAGTGCGAAAAAAATTGCTTGGGCATAAATATGACCTTTTTTCAAATCCAAACTACGCACAATTTCCCAGGCTATCGGCAAAAACAATGCCGCCACGGCGTGCTCTGGCATCACACAGGCCATCAAGGCCGGCAACAATAACATCGCGCATAAAAGTTGCTTGGGAGTATTGGCTACGCGATCCAACATCGCCAAGGCTACACGCTCAGATAAACCGCTTTGCATCACCCCTGCAATCAACATAAAGGCACCAAGAATAAAAAACACCGCTGGATTGCCAAATAGTGCAAACACATCGGCGGCTGGCATCACCTCCAAAAGCGGTAATAATGCCATACCCAATAGGGATGTAATGGCCAGCGGCAACAGCTGCGTCACCCACAACACCAAACACAATAAAAAAACCAGCAAGGCATGCCAGCCCTCCGAGCTTAAACCTTCAGGCGCGTTGGATAGAACCCCCACGAAAAAAGCCAAAACAACCACAAACATGGCGGCAAACGGTGCGGCTTCCGCAGCCAACACACGGTGAAAAGGTCGACGATCAGATTTTTCGCCCTTACCAACCCGCAAATGCCTGCGAAAGCTATCTTGCCAACCAGCCCAGCGCCTGCCAAACGATGAAACCACCCAGCGCTCGGATAAAGCAGGCTGCTCACCATCCAAAACACGGCTTTCCATCGGTGTTAATACACGCCCCATATCACGCAAACGATGGGTAGGCAAACCTGATGTTTCCAATAACTGATACTGCAATAATAGGGCTTTCTCAACATCATCCAACGATGGTATTTTTACATCTTGTAAAGGTGTTCCAGGCAAAGGTCGAAAGGGAATCAATAATGGTACAATGCCTTTATCCACCAAACTTCTCAAGCCATCTAGGGTTGATTTCAATGGCTCCAGCCCTACAATCAAATGGCTTACCACTGCTCCTGAGCGAAAAACTTTACGCGCATGCTCTAATGCCTGCCAAATAGCATCCTGACCACCCTGTTGCTGTTTACCTGGGCAAATCTCTGTAAAACACTCCCCATCAAAAACTTCCAAGTTACAAATAAAAATATCCAAACCCGCTGCATACAAGGCATCAATCACACTGACATCTTTCGGTGCAACCGTTTCTAGGGCAATCTGACGGTGCCCCAAATGCCTGCGGAGCAAGGCAATCACAGGAATTAAATCCGATAATCCAGCATGATCATTGGCACTGAAACCATTGTACAAGTAAACGGTATCAATTTCACGCTCATTCAAAGCAGCCAGAACAACTTCAACCAATTCCAAGGCATCACGCAATGGCGGTTTCTCTTCATTCAACATCGAATCAAACTGGCAATAGCCACATGCTTGATTTTCTTGCGCAAAAAAACCACAGCCCATAAACGGCTGCAAAATCAACAAACGGTCATGCAGAGAAGCAAAACTTCCCATTCGGGAGCCCTTACGTGTCAACTTACTATAAAAAGTAGGGGCTTCAACCAGCTCAACTGTTTCCGATTCCCCACCACAGGACATGACAGCCATGCCATTATCCCCTACCTTTAAAGAAAAGCCACTGGCTTCTGTATACGGCTGACCAACGGGTACCGAACAAAAGTGCCCACTGGGCAGGCGTAAATCCAATGTTGATTAGGCACTATTGGATTGCGCCAACCAACGCGAGCTATTGGGCAGGCCATCGGGCAGAGCTAGACCACGGCTCACCAAAGAAAGCTTGGTGCGCCCTGGATTGGAAAAAGGGTGAAGGTCGTTAGTCATGGTTAGATTTGAGAGATCTTCTCCACAACAATGCGCCACTGGCGATCAGAAAGCTGCTCTTTGATATGCACCTTCTGGCCTTGCTCTTCCAAAGATAGCGGTACATTTTCAATCGGTGCGCCATCATCAAGAATCACTTCCAGTTGCGAACCAATAGCCATTGAAGATAATTTGATTTTCGTTTTTACAAAATTCATCGGACAAGCCACACCCGATAAATCCAAAGTCAACACATCCGAAGAGGATTCGCTTTCAGCAACGACTTCCTCAGCCGCTTCACCAGCATCAGGCACAGCAGCAAAACGTTTATCGGCCAAGACAAGCCATGCGCCTTGCACGTCTTTTAGCTTGGTCACACCCGCCGCAGGCTCTGCCAAATCAATACTCATCAATGCACTTTGCACAGCATTAAAGCATTGCGTCACTTCGACATCACTACCCGCATGGCTCATCAACAAAGCAAATACTTCAGAGTCATCTTCAGGCGCTTCACCGTAAGCCACTAAGAATGCACGTGCTGTAGAAATTGCAGAACGACGCAAGGCTGTTTGCGCTTCTGCCCAGAACATCGCATCGGTATGGGCGCGTGCAATCAACAACTCATATTCCGCTTCTGAAATCAAGGCATCCGACATCGAAAGTACTGCGCCTGCACATTCGCCTTTTTTATTGCCTTTGGTATTAAAGGCTTCGTTCTCACTCCAATCGTAAATCAGACCTTCCACTTCGCCCGCATCGGCTTTAAATGGTGCCAAAATATCAGACAGTCCTTCTTTACCCAAACGCTCAGCCCAGTCATGCATTGTTTCAGTTTCGTTACGCCCATCTTTATAAGCGTTCAATACCGCAATACCTGCTTCTGGTGCATATTTGGCTGGCACCCACTCCGAAGCAAATGCAAACGGTTGCCCCGCCACACCTGAGCCTCCAACATGCAATTGATAATGCGGCACTGGCTGACCTGCGACCTTCTTAGCCATACCATGAAAACCCAAGTCCGCAATATGATGACGACCACAAGAATGCTGGCAGCCCGATGCCTTCACCGTGATACCTGCCAAGGTTGGATCCTGTTTCAAATCAACCATGAGCGGTTGCAGAGCTTGTGCCAAACCGCGACTGGAAGTAATGCCCAAACGGCAGGTTTCAGTGCCTGGACAAGCCGTAATATCCGAAATGCCACGCGCAAATGAAGTTGGAATACCCGCATTACCAAGCATTTCCACCACATCATCCACTCTTTCAGCATGCACACCGACAATAACCAGACCTTGCTCGGTGGTCACACGCAGCTCTTTGCTCGCTCCCAAACGTGCTGCTTCAGCTACTGCACGACACTGCAATGGTGTTAAATCACCACGGAACACATTCAATAAAATAGATTTCTTGCCATCATGCTGATCCACCACACCACTTTCATTAAATGGCATCGCATCCGT
Organism: Mariprofundaceae bacterium; assembly: GCA_030950825.1. Taxonomy (GTDB): domain Bacteria; phylum Pseudomonadota; class Zetaproteobacteria; order Mariprofundales; family Mariprofundaceae. Next base: position 37,639 of record JAUZQT010000163.1, read on the forward strand.
CGGCGTACGCCAATTCGCGTCGCTAAAACCAGCATCATCCTTATGCGTGGATTCAATCACCGCACGTTGTTTTTTGTACTCTTCAATAAAGCCTTCCGTGCCAAGTTTTTGCATCACATATTTCATACGCGCACGGGCACGACGTTTGCGATCAGAGTACTTGAAGTGAATGCGCATCAATGCCTCGCCCACCAATAGTATCTCGGATTCTTCAATGAATTCTTCCAATAAAATCGCTTGTACAGGTTGTGAAGACAAGCCGCCCGCAGCCCAAACCTTAAAGCCAGCCTTGCCATCTTTATGCGTGGCAATAAAACCAATATCGTGCATACCGCCCAAACCGCAATCAGTATCACAGCCAGAAAATGTCACTTTAAATTTGCGTGGAAACTGCTGACCAAGCGGGTGACGCAAAAAATATTCCGCGAATTTACGTGCATGAATGCTCACATCGGCATGTTCAGCAGGGCAACGGCCTGCCAAAAAGCACGTCGTAACATTGCGCACGGTATTACCGCAGGCTTCACGCGTGGTCAGGCCGATCCCATCCAATTTACGCAAGAATGGAACCACATCATCCAGAGATACAAAGTTCACCTGAATATCCTGACGCGTAGTAATATGCACCACCTTCTCAGGTGGTTCCTTTAATGTGCCATCCGTTGGCAGGCAACCACCATAAGACTCAGCACAATCACCCAACACTTCAAGCTGTTCAGGTGTCAAGTTTCCGCCTGGCAACTTGGCACGAATCATCTGCACGCCTTCCTGACGTTGGCCATAAACACCCATTTGCAGACGAAATGGTGTAAAGCGTTCCTCAGCCATGGTTCCAGCTTTAAAGGCTTTGTAACCAGCTTCAAATTCATCAACATCAGCCGTGTGTGCAAAATCAAATGTCGTCATCTTGTTTTAACCTCTTAAATGAATGCCATGCTTCAGATTATTTCTGGTTTGTTCGAGTGCAAAGAGAAAACGCGCAGTGTGCTTTTGCACATGAGCGTTTTTGATGCAGCAATCGGACAAAACAGGGATAAGCTGAATTATGGCCGTTATTCGCCGAATTTTAGTTCGCAAGCTTGTTCGTATGTCACCAAGTCTGTAATCGTCGGATTATCACCACACAACGGACAGCCAGGGTCTTTACGCAACTTCAATTTTTTCCATTCCATGCGCAAGGCATCAAATACCATTAATTTTCCTGACAAGGAATCGCCAATAGCCAACAGTTCTTTAACCGCTTCCACCGCTTGAATCGTTCCGACAGCACCTGCCAATGCCCCCAAAATACCAGCTTCCGAACATGATGGAACCAGACCTGCTGGTGGTGGCTCAGGATACAAACAACGATAACAAGGCCCATCTTTATGCACATGCGGTTTGTAGGTTGCGACTTGCCCTTCAAAGCGGAACATCGCACCAGAAATCAACGGCTTCTTCTCAAAATAACACGCATCATTCACCAAAAAACGAGTTGGGAAGTTATCACAGCCATCGATAATCAAATCATATTCACGGATAATGTCGCGAATATTGTCTTCAGTAACAAAATAGTTATACGTATTCACTTTCACATCAGGGTTCAAC
>JAUZQT010000164.1 GCA_030950825.1 Mariprofundaceae bacterium
CCCCTTTTAATTATTTAAGGGAGCGGGTGGAATTAGCTAAGGGGAGATCATGCTTTCAGGATTAAACAATGGAACATTACGTCGTTATCATTCATGGCTGGCGGTTGCTCAAAGGCTTTTTGATACTGCGTTAGTTTTTGTCATATTATTATCATTATGTATGTTTTACGGCGTGGAATTTACGCTTGGCTACCAACTTATTGCTGTGCTGGGGGCTGTATTTACTTGGGTTGCGATGGGTGTTGTTGATGCTTATAGGCAGTGGCGAGGCGCCTCCTTATGGCCTCAGCTTCGTGTGCTTATCGTTGGTTGGAGTCTTGTTGTTGTGCTATTGTTATTTATTGCTTGGGCAACAAAACAAGGTGATGAATTTTCGCGTACTGTGATAGGGGTTTGGTTCGTTATTGTACCTGTAATCTTATCTATTGTGCACACTATATCGCGTATTTTCTTGCGCAAGATTCGGGAGAGTGGGCATAATAGCCGTCAGGTTGTTATTATTGGGGCAGGAGATTTAGGAAAGCTATTGGCTGATCGTATCCGTGAATCAGAGTGGATGGGGATGGATATTCGAGGTTTTTTTGATGATGATGAAAATAAGCATGGCGGGGGTGTGGTGGGTGTGCCCGTTCTGGGCGCAACAAAAGATGTTTATGCGTATGTAAAGGATCAAGGTATTGATCATGTTTATTTTGCTTTGCCGATGCGAGCAGAAAGTCAAATGCGCAAAGTGTTTGATCAGTTACAAGATACGACGGCATCACTCTTTTTAATTCCAGACCTGTTCGTTTTTGAATTACTGGGTGCACGCGAGCAGAATATAGCGGGCTTGCCTGCTTTTGCTTTATGTGAAACGCCTCTAACAGGTCCTTTTGGTATGTTAAAGCGCTTTGAAGATATTGTGTTGTCATTATTTATTTTAATTCTTATTTCACCGCTGTTGCTTATCATTGCTCTCGCCGTGAAACTTACATCAGCTGGATCAATTGTATTCAAACAAAATCGTTATGGCCTTCATGGTGAAAAAATTAAGGTGTATAAATTTCGATCCATGACTGTGTGTGATAATGATGATACGGTTATTAAGCAGGCAGGTAAAGGGGATGCAAGGATTACACCGCTGGGCGTATTTTTGCGCCGAACCTCGCTTGATGAACTGCCTCAATTTTTTAATGTTTTGCAGGGGCGGATGAGTGTGGTTGGCCCGAGACCGCATGCCGTAGCCCATAATGAAGAGTACCGAAAGCTTATCAAAGGCTATATGTGGCGCCATAAAATGAAGCCTGGCATTACAGGCTGGGCTCAAATTAATGGATGGCGTGGTGAAACGGACACCTTGGAAAAAATGGAAAAACGTGTAGAATATGATTTGGAATATATCTGTTGTTGGTCTATTTGGTTTGACCTTAAAATTGTTTTTCTGACAATATTTAAGGGCTTTGTGAATAAAAATGCCTATTGAACCAGTTGCAAAAGTGAGTGATAAAGTGATAAGAAAAATAGTTTTTCCTGCGGCAGGTATGGGAACGCGCTTCTTGCCTGCAACGAAGGCAACCCCCAAAGAAATGTTGACAGTAGTTGATCGCCCATTGATTCAATACGGCGTTGAAGAGGCTTTGGCTTCAGGTATGGATGACATTATTATGGTGACGGGTCGTGGAAAACGTGCGATTGAGGATCATTTTGATATTTCAGCTGAATTAGAAGCTAATTTGCATGCGGCAGGCAAGGATGAATTGTACCGTGAAGTTTCACGGGTGGCACGCATGGCATCGGTTGCATACGTGCGGCAAAAAGTTGCAATGGGGCTTGGACATGCGGTGTTGTGTGCAGCACCTTGGGTTGGGGATGAGTGCTTTGGTGTTTCACTTGCTGATGAGTTGATGATATCGGATGTTCCCGTAATGCAGCAATTGCGGGAAAAACATGAAGAAAGCGGTTTTTCGGTGGTGGCGCTTGCACGCGTTCCAGAAGAGGATGTTTCTAAATATGGTATTGTTGATGTGGATCAAGAGCAGGGAGGCCTATTCAGATTGCATGGTATGGTAGAGAAACCAGAAGCAAAAAATGCACCTTCAAACATGGCTATGATTGGGCGTTATATTTTTACGCCACGCTTGTTTGATTTTCTTAAAGAAGGTGAGATTGGTGTAGGCGGCGAGTTGCAACTTACAGATGCGATGAATACTTTGGCAAAAGTTGAGCCTGTTTATGGCTTGCTTGTCAATGCGGAGCGTTTTGATGCAGGCAATCCACTCGGTTTTTTGATTGCGAATGCAACACTAGGGCTTAAAAATAAAAAATATGGAGACCTTCTTAAAGCGGCATTGGAAAAACTATTGTAACGCTTGAATTCAAGTGATAGGTGCAATTTCAAGGTTCTTTCAAATACTTGTCTCAATCCAGCGAGTTTCCACACCTTGCAATTGTGGATCTAAACTCCAGAATTGCAAGGATGATAGCAAGAAGGATCCATAAGGAAATTCAGCAGCTGATAGCACAATATCCAGCAGTCGCGTTGCTCGGGCCTAGGCAGGTGGGTAAAACGACGCTGGCTTTTGCATTGGTTGAAGGCCGTGAATCGATTTATCTGGATCTTGAATCAGATTCGGACAGAAGTAGACTGCAAGACCCCGAACTATACCTCCTGTCACATCAGGATAAGCTGGTGATTCTCGATGAAGTGCAACGGATGCCGAATCTGTTTCAGAATTTACGAGGCTTGATTGATCGAGGCCGAAGAGAGGGACGTAAGAGTGGCCGCTTTTTACTGCTTGGTTCGGCATCAATGGATTTATTACAACAGTCCAGTGAAACCTTGGCTGGGCGCATTGCCTATACAGAGTTGGCTGCTTTCGATGCGACAGAGATTGGCAGTAAAGAACTTGACACACTGTGGATTAGAGGTGGATTTGCCGAGAGTTTTCTCGCCATCAATGACACGCAAAGCCTACGCTGGCGGCGTGATTTTATACGTACTTATCTGGAGCGGGACATTCCGCAGCTCGGCCCACGTATCGCGGCTGAAACGCTGCGTCGATTCTGGACAATGTTGGCGCATCATCAGGGCGCAGTGCTTAATGCAGCAGCACTGGCTCGGGGATTGGGTGTCGATGGAAAAACTGTAGCCAGCTATCTGGATTTAATGGTGGATCTACTTCTAGTGCGTCGTTTGCAGCCATGGCATGGTAATCTAGGCAAGCGAATGGTGAAATCACCGAAAGTTTATGTCCGCGATAGCGGTATATTGCATGCTTTGGTGGGTTTGCGAGATTTGGAGGGTTTGCGAGATTTGGAGGGTTTGCGAGATTTGGAGGGTTTGCTTGGGCATCCGCTTGTCGGAGCAAGTTGGGAAGGCTTGGTGATTGAAAACCTGTTGGTGGTGGCTGGTAGCCATGTTGAAGCGTGCTTTTTTAGAACGGCCGCAGGAGCTGAGCTGGATTTGGTACTGCAATGGCCCAATGGCAAAACATGGGCGATTGAAATAAAACGAAATCTAGCGCCCACATTAAGCAAGGGCTTTTATTCGGCATGCACAGACATTAAGGCGAATGCTGCATTCGTCGTGTATCCTGGCACGGAACAGTATTTGATTGCACCTGATGTGACGTGCATTCATCTGTTGGATTTAATGCAGGTGGTAAGGAATGAGCGAGACTCGCAGTGACTGGGGCTGGGATGAAACAGTGCTTGGGTTTCAGAATGCCTTATGGGTATTTGAAGGAAGCATTGGGATTTTAAGACTAATGTGAAATGGAGTTATTATGTGTGGGATTATCGGTGCTGTGGCACAGCGCGATGTTGTAGGAATTCTTGTGAATGGCTTGGAACAGCTTGAATATCGTGGTTATGACTCTGCTGGAATAGCTGCGATTGAAGGCGATCAGATGCAGCGTGTTCGCGCTATGGGTAAATTGGTGCAGTTAAAAAGAACCTTAGAGAAGGAAGCCTGTTCTGGTAAAATAGGTATTGGACATACACGTTGGGCCACGCATGGCGTACCTGCAGTTCATAATGCACACCCGCATCATTGCGGGGAATTTACACTGGTTCATAATGGAATTATGGAGAATCATGCCGCCTATAGGAAGCTGCAAGATCATCACCACTTTGAATCTGAGACTGATTCAGAAGTGATTGTTCATTTGCTTAGTGATGAATCCAAATCTGAATCCGACTTTTTTAGTTTGGTGAGAAAGGTCGTCGGAAAATTGGAAGGCTCTTATGCATTGGCTGTGATTCGTTCATCCGAGCCCAATGAGATGATTGTTGCCCGTCATGGCAGTCCCCTAGTGATTGGACTTGGCATTGGTGAGAATTTTATTGCATCGGATGTACTTGCCTTGTTATCTGTAACCTCACGTTTTATCTACCTTGAAGAAGGAGACGTTGCCAAAATTTCTACAGATAAAATAGTGATTGTTGATGCACAGGGGGAAATTGTCGATAGACCCATCAAGGAAAGTAGTCTAAAGGCATCAAGCTCAAGCCGTGGTGCGTTTCGACACTTTATGCTGAAAGAAATCTTTGAGCAACCGACTGTGATTTCCGATGCTTTGGAAGGTCGCTTATTAGATAATACTGTGCTCGAAGCATCACTCTTGGGGGAACATGCTCAGGAAATGCTTGGCTCAGTAAAACGGGTTCAAATTGCAGCATGTGGTACGAGTTATCACTCAGGTTTAACGGCAAAGTATTGGTTTGAAAAGTGGGCTGGTATCCCATGTGATGTAGATATTGCCAGCGAGCTTCGTTATCGCAAGCCTGTTATTATTGAAAATACCTTCTTGGTGGTTATTTCACAGTCGGGTGAAACTGCCGACACCTTGGCTGTGCTGCTGGCAGCCAAGGATTTTGCTTATGCGTATAGTTTGGCTATATGCAATGTGCCAGAAAGC
>JAUZQT010000165.1 GCA_030950825.1 Mariprofundaceae bacterium
ATCAACGTGTGCATAGTGACGCGCTTCTGTTTCATACTCAACATGCGCAGTCGCAATAGTAATACCGCGCTCACGCTCTTCTGGAGCACCATCAATATCAGCGTAATCTTTAAAGTCAGCTCCGCCCGTTAAAGACAAAACTTTTGTAATTGCTGCCGTCAACGTTGTTTTACCATGATCCACATGACCAATGGTACCAATGTTGACATGCGGTTTGGTACGTTCAAACTTTTCCTTTGCCATTTAACATCTCCGTCCACTTCTAGTTTTAAACCATGCCTGTCATCGACAGCCATTTAAACTGGAGCCTAGGGCGGGAATTGAACCCGCGACCTCATCCTTACCAAGGATGTGCTCTACCCCTGAGCCACCTAGGCCAAACAAGCCTGAATAACAGACTTATTCCAACTGGAGCGGGTGGCGAGAATCGAACTCGCATCATCAGCTTGGAAGGCTGAGGTTCTACCATTGTACCACACCCGCACTGATCAAAAAAGGTGCTCAGGAACACCTTTTACAACTATATGGTGGAGAGGGCTGGATTCGAACCAGCGTAGGCGGAGCCAGCAGATTTACAGTCTGCCCCATTTAGCCACTCTGGAACCTCTCCCAACAAAACCTTCCAAAAGCACGAAAGATTCGTGAAACAATTGCGCCATGCGGCGAACCACATGGCGCAATCCCTTCGTTATATGGAGCCGGCAACAGGAGTCGAACCCGTGGCCTGCTGATTACAAATCAGCTGCTCTACCAACTGAGCTATGCCGGCACAAACTTTTCTAACTGGGCGGCGCACATTACCGAGTAAAATACAAAGTTCAACCATTAATTTTCACAGCCAACGGCGTTAAAGCGTAAAAACACCCTAGCCAACTTAAAACATTGAAATAAATGAGCAATAGCACCGTTTCACTGACATCACTTATGATCCGCTCAGCAAAAGTACCGAGAAGAAAGTGCATATCGGTGCATTAAGGCTTAAAGGATGTGGGGTCAATGTCATACTGACGAATAAGTTTCCGCACAGTATTGCGATTTAGACCCAGCATGTCTGAGGCTTTCAGCTGATTGCCATCACACTTTTCCAAAACCAAACGCAATAAAGGCGGCTCAACCATGGCCAGTAAATTGCGGTGCATATCGCTAGCTTCAGCGTAACCCAATTTATTCATATATGTTCCCAAACATCGCACCACAGCTTCATCCAGCGTTTCAAGCTTATGCCTTTCATCATGAGCAGTATCATGCCCCAACGCCAGCGCAACATCAGGCAGGGTGATACTCGCCCCTGGTGTCAAGACAGCCAAGCGACGCATAACATTTTTCAATTCGCGAATATTCCCATGCCAGTCATAACGCTGGAGTAGCCCAATCGCGTCATTTAACAAAATAGGCGCTGTCATAGAAAGTTCAGTCGCGGCTTGTTGCAATAAAAACTCCGCAAGCTCGGGAATGTCATCACGCCGATCCCTCAAAGGCGGGATGTGTACAGGAATCACATTCAAGCGATAATATAAATCTTCGCGAAAATCACCATTTTGAATTTTCCGCTGTAAATGTTGGTGTGTTGCAGCCAAAAGGCGGACATTGACGCGTTTTTCTTGATTACTACCAATACGCTGCACCATGCCTGTTTCCAGCACACGCAGCATTTTAGATTGCAAAGCCATTGGCATATCGCCAATTTCATCCAAAAAAAGCGTTCCACCATCGGCTTGCTCAAACAGGCCTACACGATTTTTATCAGCGCCCGTAAATGCACCTTTTTCATGCCCGAAAAGTTCAGCTTCTAATAACTCTGAAGGAATCGCAGCAGTGTTAATGGCAACAAATGATTTGTTTTTCCGTAAGCTTAAACGATGCAGCTCTTGAGCAACCAGTTCTTTGCCCGTTCCCGACTCACCTGTAATCAACACCGTTAAATCAGATGTAGCGACACGCCCAAGGGTTCGAAATAGGTGTTGCATAGCCTCACTTCGACCAATAATCATACTACTGCTGCTACTACTAGACTTGTCTTTTTTTTGCTCTTCCTGACTGCTCTTAGGACTCTTAGGAATAGGCTGAATGCGCTGCGCCAAAGCTCGCACTTCATTTAAATCAAACGGCTTGGGAAGGTACTCCATGGCTCCTTCGCGGTATGCCTCAGCAGCATGATCAAAGGTTGTTTCAGCCGTAAGCATGACTACTGGGGCATGAAACTTGCCAGCTGACAAAGCACTCATGCCATTGCCATCGGGCAAAAACACATCCAAAAAAACCAAGTCTACACCATCTTTCTGAAGCCTTTCAGCTTCTGCGAGCGTGCCAGCTTCAAGCACTTCGAATCCCTCTTCTTTCAAGACCCTAGCTAACACCCAGCGTATACCTGCATCATCATCAACAATGAGTGCGCGCATCATAGCTTCTCCCTTTCAATGGGCAGGTGTATCATAAATACGGTATCACCAGCTCCCTCCTTGAGTGAAACACGCCCGCCATGCTCTTGTACAACGCGCTGAACGACCGCTAGCCCCAAACCACTACCACGCGCTTTGCCTGAAACATAAGGCTCAAACAGGTGGCTTCGTAGTGCTTTGGGAATAGCTTGGCCATTGCTTCGCATACTTATGGCAACCACGATGCCCTGATGATCAGGCAGAGCGACCAATGGAGCAATGCGTGTTTCCCACGTTATCACGGTAGATCCTGCCTCCAGTGCATTCACCCACAAGTTTTCAAAAGCCTGCCGCAAACGCGTTTCGTGAACCCATAAATTAGGCAAACTAGGGTCATACACTCGGCGAACCTCTATTTCTCCTGAATGAATCGACACATCATCAAGAAGGGCGTGAATATTGATGGCCTCCATCGCCACATTGGCACGTGGACCTACCTGCAAAAAGGCATCTATGCGATCCTTAATGCGATCCACTTCTTGCAAAATATGCGCTGAAATATCGGCTGCATCACCGGTGCTTTGTTCATGCAACAGTTGCGCCGCGCCGCGTAGTGCAGCCAGTGGATTTTTTACCTCATGTGCCATTTCAAGCGCAATGCGTGCAACAGTTTCCGCCATTTCATGTCGCTTGGTATACTCTTCTACCTCTGAGCGATTGGCCTCTGGAATAAAGCCGATCACCACACCCTGCTGGCGCTGCATAGGGCCGAAATGCAAGGAGTAAGGCATGTGATTGTGGCGCCCACAAAAAGCATCATAGGCAACCGTCTCACCTTGCAAAGCTCGTTCAAGCATGGCTTTAAGCTCTGATGATGGTTGCACAAAATCCGCTAGGTGTCGCCCTGCCATGCGCCGCAAGGATGTCCCCATGTGGGATTGAGCCAATTCATTGGCATGGGTGATATGCCCTTGCACATTCACCAGCACCATGGCAAGCGGAATCATATCCAGCAACGGGAACTCTGGCTGTGGGTTTGTATATTCCATCAGGCAGCCAACGGACAAACATCATCCAATGCCAGGAAATAAGCCCGTGCCACATCCAATTGCTGATTCCAATCGTCCAGACGCTGAAAGTGACCACGGAAGTCGGCAGAATCACGCAGGCCTTTGCTGTACCAGCCAGCATGTTTGCGCGCCATTTTTGACGCAAAGCGTATGCCATGATGATCTGCTAGGTGCTGCATATGCTCCTCCACAACAAGCCAGCGCTCTTCCGCAGTAGGAGCATTGGGCTTAGGCAGACCCATGATCGCCGCATGAACCTCCTGCAACACCCAAGGATTCCCCTGAACTGCGCGCCCAACCATGACACCGTCACAACCAGAAATACGCAACATTTCCAACGCACTCTCGCCACCAACCACATCACCATTGCCAATGACTGGAATAGACACCGCAGCCTTGGCAAGCCCAATATCTTCCCAGTTGGCATGGCCGTGAAACATTTGGGCACGTGTACGCCCATGTACCGTAAGCATTTGAATGCCGTTATCTTCAGCGATTTTGGCAATGCGTTCAACATTTTTACTTGGCTTATCCCAGCCTGTGCGAATCTTCAAGGTGACAGGAATATCCACCGCTTCAACAACGGCATGAATCACGCGCCCCACCAGCGCCTCATCTTTTAACATGGCAGAGCCAGCAACTTGTTTGCAAATTTTCTTCACAGGGCAGCCCATATTAATATCAATAAAGTCTGCGCCATGTGCGACAGCCCAATGCGCTGCTTCAACAATAAATTTGCAATCAGATCCTGCTATCTGGATAGAAACGGGCGATTCATCAGTATCCAATTCGGCCATGCGCTCGGTACGTTCACGACCCTGCTCAACAGCACGCGAAGCAATCATTTCAGTGACCGTCAAACCAATACCATAACGACGACAAATTCGGCGAAATGGTAAATCGGTAATGCCAGCCATGGGGGCCAAGGCCAAAGGGGGATCAATGCGGTGTGTGCCCAATGAAAAACCGGGAAGGGGAGCTTGAATCAATGGATACCTCTGCCTAAAAAAAAGGCAATGATAGGTTCCAGCTCATCTATTGTCCAAGAAGAAGGTTGTATTTCGAAAATGTATGCCGAAAAAGCGGCAGTGCCTGTATGTGCGCAAATACACACATACAGGCGGGTAGTATTCGTGCACGTTCATTAGCCTGAATAATTCACAAATACTGTCGTGCCCTTGCTTGCCCCTTTATCCGCAATCATCACAACGATTTATGAATTTTTCAGGTTAGGGCTTAACGACGGCTGGTAACTTCCAATAAATGATAGCCGAACTGCGTTTTCACAGGGCCTTCAACAGATCCAACCTCGGCTGAAAATACGACTTTATCAAATTCAGGAACCATTTGACCAGGCCCAAACTCACCCAAATCACCACCACTACGCCCAGAAGGGCAGCTAGAATGTTTTTTTGCAAGCTCTGCAAAATCTGTTCCTGCTTCAATCTGTGTTTTTAATGTATTACATTTTTCTTCTGAATCCACCAAAATGTGGCGTGCGGATGCTCTGGACATATGTACCTCGTTTCAAATTAATGCCGCAACTATCGACATTTCACGGGTTGAAGCAACCATGCGCCGCCTTCTCACCATCAATCAGCCGCTGCTTCCAAACTTTTCCTGCATGAAAACCACCCAAAGCATTGGCTTTTACAATACGGTGGCATGGAATAAGAAGCGGCAAAGGGTTGACTCCTAAGGCTCGCCCTAAGGCGCGTGGTGCGGTGTTGAGTATTTTTGCCAATTCTCCGTATGTTCGCACTTCTCCATGCGGAATAGCACAAAGTCCAACTCTCATCTTGGCTTGAAAGGGTGTTGTTGCAGCACATAAAGGCGGCAAAGGCAATACCTTTCCACAGAAATAAGCCGATAACCACAGTGAAACAGGATCCTCATGTTGCGGGTGAAGACTCTTCTGCTGCTGTAAAACAACAGCATGACAGCAATCTTCGCCCCAGTCATAATCAATCATGCCAAAGGGTGAATGGAAACAGTACATCAATGCTCTACAGTCTTGGAAAAAAGCTGAATCACGATCACACCAGCAATAATCAAACCCATGCCAATCAGTGCGGCAGCATCTGGTATTTGTTTGTACCAAATGGCTGCAACAGCCGCAACCAACACAATGCCAAGGCCAGACCAAATAGCATAAGTGATGCCAACAGGAATCGTTCGCAACGTCAAAGTCATGCAATAAAAGGCAATGCCATAACCTGCAACCACAATAAGACTCGGCCACAAGCGCGTAAATTCTTCGGATGCCTTAAGAGCGCTTGTGGCCGCAACCTCCGCAATAATCGCCATTGCCAAATAAATATACGCCATCATAACACCCCGCTCGCATCATAGCTGCACCATTTACAAATACTAGTGCACCCTTGCTCGACGCATCCATCATGCGTTGTTAAATTTTTGCCAGCACCTTCAATGTTAACTTTTGGAGTGGACTTGCGGGTTGATTTCACTTTAGACTTGCTCACTGAAAAGGTGACTCCTTTGTTTTGTTGATTGAGCTGCTAACTCTTGGAGGAGCCTACCTTTTTTGCCTTATAATGTTAGCGGATTGCAGGATCTAAGTTTGCGATAGAATCAAATATGTTGGAGCTGGAGTTAACGGAAAGCTGTCTGATGGACGATCCAGAGTCTTCAATCAAACTGATGCATGATAAGCAGGATGCAGCCATTGCAAGTACAATTATTACTATGGCTAGAAACCTTGGCTTGAAGATGTTGGCTGAAGGGGTTGGCTGAAGAGGTTGAAACAAAAGAACCGCTACAGTTCTTGCAAGAGCATGATTGTGATAAGGTACAGGAATATTATTTCAGCAAACCAGTTCCTGCTAAAGAAATTCTGCCCTTGTTGAAGAAAAACATGGTGATTTGATTTTTTTAACCCACCTTCTCCACGTAGCAAGCTCAGGTATCGGCTTAACGCGTTGTTTGTTTCATGTTAACGCGCATGGTTTTTCCACCCTGCAGTATTGAAACATTACCACAGAGTGGAAAAAACATGCAAACACGTTGTTTGTTTCATGTTAAGGGTGTTGTAGAATAAATTTATAAGAGGAGGTCAGTGTGGCATCAAATCAGGTATTGGATGATATTTCAGAAAAAATAGCAGGTGGTTTACGGCTATTGGGTGGCGCGAAACATGAAGCAGAAGCGCAAGTTCGTTCTGTTGTAGAGGGTGCGTTACAACAATTTGATGTGGTCACCGATGAACGCATGCAAGTGCAGGAAGCGATGTTAAAAAAGGCGCGCGATGATATGCAGGCTTTGGTGGAGCGTATCCAAGCATTGGAGAGCCGCATTAAAGAGCTTGAAAAAACGCAATAAGCGGTGTTAGCACGGCTTTCTTCTGCTTCACTGCGTGGCTTGGATGCTGAGGCCGTTGATGTTGAAGTTGATTTATCACGCGGTCTACCATGTTGGAATATGGTGGGCTTGGCAGATGCTTCGGTGCGAGAAGCGCGTGATCGTGTGCGCTCAGCGCTACTCAATTCGAACTTTGAATTTCCATTAAGCCATATTACCGTCAATTTGGCACCTGCCGATACCCGAAAATACGGATCGCATTTTGATTTGCCTGTTGCGGTTGGTTTGCTGTGGGCATCGGGTCAAATTCCACATCTTCAACAGCCTCCATTTTTATTGGGGGAGCTAGCACTGGATGGGCGGCTGAATCCTGTTTCTGGTATATTGCCATTGATTATGTTCGCCCATCAACAGGGCTTTGATGCTGTGATTGTGCCGCAAGCCAATGCTGAAGAGGCTGCTATATTTGAAGGACTAAATATATTCGTAGCAGAATCATTATTGCAAGTAGCGGCACACTTATCAGGGCAATCTTGTTTGAATCGTTGCGATGCCAGTGATATGCAAACACCACCCAGTCAGCCTACTTCTTTGCCTGATATGGCGGATGTTCACGGTCAACAGCAAGCGCGGCGAGCTTTGGAGATTGCCGCTGCTGGTGGACATCATTTATTAATGAGTGGCCCTCCAGGTGTTGGTAAAAGTATGTTGGCAGCTCGTTTGCCAAGTATCTTGCCGCCATTAATGATGCAGGAGCGATTGCAGGTGGCGCGCATCTATAGCGTTGCAGGTGAAATTGGGCGATCACCAGTGTCCGCAATACCGCCCTTTCGTTCCCCGCATCATTCTGCTTCTGATGTTGCCTTGATTGGTGGTGGCAGTATGCCAAAACCAGGTGAAGTCTCTAAATCGCATAATGGTGTTTTGTTTTTGGATGAGTTGCCAGAATATAAGCGCCAAGTGTTAGAAGTATTACGTCAGCCCTTGGAAAATGGAGAGGTTTGCATTGCGCGAGCAGCGGATACCTTATCTTTCCCCGCGAAATTCCAATTATTGGCAGCAATGAATCCATGCCCGTGTGGCTATCTGGGGCACCCCACACATCCTTGTCGTTGCAGCGATGCCCAAGTTCGGCGGTATCGAGATCGTATATCAGGCCCTCTATTGGATCGTTTTGACTTACGTATTCATATTCCTCCAGTTGAGCAAGAGGCATTAATGGGCATGCAGGCGGGTGAGTCATCGGCGGTTGTTGCACAGCGTGTGCAAGCTGCAAGGCTGGTTCAATATAAAAGGCAGGGGGAAGGTATTGTGAATGCTCGTTTGCAGCCAACTGCTTTGGAACAGTGCGCTAAGCCTGATGTGGCTGGTGAGAAATTATTAAATACGGCGATGAGCCGCTTCGCTCTTTCAGCGCGCTCCTACCATCGAATTCTTAAAGTTGCGCGCACAGTGGCAGATTTGGCAGGAGAGTCGGCCATTTCCAGTGTGCATATTGCTGAAGCATTGCAATATCGTGGTGATGAGCTTTGATTACTTGCAACACTCGTCAGGGGAATTGAATCGCAGGCGCATCATGGAAGAACCTCCTGCCGATTTTGCATCGGTGGAACACATCTCAACCAATGGGGTAATCAACCAAACAGTCGTTTTCCATTGCTTTCCAAAAACTTTTTTGACAATGCTTGGCTGTGAGTGCCCAAGCTAGACGTTGTAAATTAGCCATTTTTTGAAGGTCTCAGGTGTTTTTTAGTGGCGTTATAATGCAGGGTGGGGCATTTTTTGCTTCGATCCAACGCGACATAAACTCTGTGCTGCGATGGTGGTGGTGGTTCAGCATTTGTCCTGTGAAATTATTCAGGCGATGCACTTCCAGTTTTTCCATGACATCTATAATACGTTCAATGAACGCCCTGCCATTTTTCACTGGGTCAAAAAGAACAGCTGAAATATTCGATGCATGTTTTTGAGCTTGCTGCCAGCGCACAGCATCTTCATGCAACTGCACCGCAGCATCTGCAAAGCCTTGGGCATCATCAACAACATGCCCACACCATGGCAGGCCACCCGTCATGCCTTCAGCTCCGACAGACGTTGTTACACTGGGTGTACCAGCAAGCATGGCATCAGCAAGCTTGCCTTTAATGCCAGCCCCAAAACGCAGTGGCGCTAGACACACGCGTGCTTTTGCCATCACGTCAAGCGCATCATCGGCTCGCCCTAAAATATAAAAACCCTCTTTGGGCTGATGCAAAGCGCTTGCTTTGGGCGGTGTGTATGCGCCGTAAATATGCAATTGAGCATTGGGAAGCTGGGCGCGAATCAACGGCCAGATCACTTGCTTAAGCCATAATACAGCATCCCAATTGGGCGCATGGCGAAAGTTCCCTATGGTCATAAAGTGCTGGCGTTCAGAAAATTCTGGAACTTTTTTCTCAAATGGCTGCAGCATGAAAGGGCATAAATGCAGAATTTCTTTAGGCACATGAAAGTAATTTTTTAAGACCACCATTTCATAATCTGAAATTAACAATGATATATCCGAGCGATAAATTGCGGCAATTTCACGCTTGGCAAGCACGCTATATAAATATACCTTATTGGGTTCTAGGGCAACGGCTTGGCTTCGTTTACTGTGCTGCTGCCGCGCTTCTCTTAAGCAGTGCAGGTCTACTGTTTCAATCATACGCAATGCTTGCGGACAATGCTTCGCCACACGCCAGCCAAACTGCTCTTCCATCATAAAGCGATCAAAAAGAACAATATTTGGATTTATATTGCGAACAAAGGCATCAAAACGGCAATCATTGACGGCTATTTCGGATGTTTGCACGCCCAAAACACTCAAATCTTCACTGTATTCTGTAGGCTGTGCTGGACTGCCGATATGCACCTGCCAGCCCTGCGCTAGAAACAAGCGGATCAATTCCATCATGCGCACACCTGATCCTGTTGATTTCGGCTCAGGTAATACATATGCAATGATTAAGACCTTCATGTATGTATTGTAACCATTCAGCATGCTCACAATGTGCTCAGCTGGCCTCTGAAAAGCGTCATTCCCAAGCGCCTGTATTGGAAATCCATTATAACCTAGATCCTCAATACAAGCACTTGAGGATGACGAATTAAACGGGCATGTCGAATAAAATCAATAGTGAGCTTAATAGTTATCATATATATTACAACACCATTCGCACATCATGATGGGCTGACAGCTCGCGATAAAGATCATCCAATTGCGCACGACTTTCAGCTTGAAAGGTGATGGTAATGGCAAGGTACTTCCCTGTCTTACTGAGCCTCGATTGCACAGCATCCCGTTGCAAGTTGGCGATATGTTTGCGCGCAATGATCAATATATTATCTTCAAAGGCATCATGATGAATACCCATGACTTTAAGTGGAAACTTGCAGGGGAATGTAAGTAAAGTTTCTTTATCGCTCATGGGCAAGAATACTATCATGATTCCAGTCCACAGTATCCAATCATTGACAAATATTATCGCGGCGCTACATTCGCGACTCATTTTTGACTGTTCCGTGTAGACAAGCATGGCAACAAGGGGTAACAATAGTGGCTAATCATGTATCATCATTGAAGCGTGCGCGTCAGGATCTTAAAAAACGCGCATTAAATCGTTCACAGCGCTCTACTATGCGTACAGCCGTGAAAAAATTGGAAGTTGCAATTGCCGATGGCGATAAAAATGCCGCGAATGTCGCATTGAAAGCGGCTGTTTCTATGATTGATCGTGCTGGCGGCAAGCGTTTGATTCATGCCAAACAAGCATCACGCCGTGTATCACGCTTAAATGCACACGTGAAAGCAATGGCCTAACGTTTAAAAAACGTTTTTTTAAACCGTTCTTTTGAAGCCTGCCTAACGATTGTTAGGTAGGCTTTTTTTATGATCCCTACAAAGGGAAAGGGAGGATTTCAATGTTTGTTGCCGATTTATTGCGCCATGGCGAACTGCTGGGCGGCATAAAATATCGCGGTCATATTGAAGGAAAACTCAGTAGCAAAGGCCTGCGTCAAATGGATGATGTTTGGAAAAAGATTTGCCATGATATTGATCTGATCATCAGCTCACCATTATCACGTTGTGCTGATCCAGCCCAGCGCTGGGCCAAACAGAAAAATATTCCATGCATCATTGATGCGCGCATCATCGAAATGCATTATGGGCAATGGGAAGGCCTCAGTCATGACGACATTGAAGCGGCTTTCCCAGGCAGCTTGCAGCAGTGGAGAGAAGATCCAACGGGCATGCGCCCACCAGATGGCGAATCACCCGAAGAGCTACAGGTAAGAGTTGTTGGTTTTTGGCAAGACATATGCCGAACATATAAGGGGAAACGTGCATGCATTGTAGGGCATTCAGGTAGTATCCGCATGTTAATCGCCCATATTCAACAGCAAAGCATTGCGCATACACGCAATATCGACATGCCCTATGCTTGCTGGAGCCGCGCTGAACACCAGCACGAGCAGAGCAAAATGCTATTTATCCATAAGACAAGTTCCTGCAGTCATGCCTAAGAAGCATACGGATGTATTGATTATTGGGGCGGGCTTAGCAGGCTCACTATTGGCATGGCGCTTGTTGCAGACAGGTCAAAAAATACAACTGATTCACCATCCAAGCATAACTTCGGCATCGCGTGTTGCAGCGGGGCTTATCAACCCTGTCACAGGGCAGCGTTTGGTTTTACAAAAAAACATCGATCAACTTCTGGCTTCCGCGCATCAACTTTATCGACAGCTTGGCGAAGAATTCAATCAGCCATTTTTCTTCAAAAAAACAATGCTTCGCACATTACAAAGCAAGAAAGATCAGGCCGCGTGGAAAAAACGCCAGCGTGACCCTCGCTATCAATCTTATTTAAGCAATATGGAGCCGTCGCAGTGCGAAGGGCAACAAACTGTGATTCAACAGCATCAAACGGGGTATTTGGATACCAATACTCTGCTCAATAGCTTGCATCGCTACTTCCAGCAGAAGCAAAGCATGCATTCATTGGTATTTGACAGTCATGACCTTCAGATACATCACGATCATATTGTATGGCAAGAAATCAGAGCCTCACAACTTATTCTTTGCCAAGGCTGGCGTGGAATGCACTGCAATTTTTTCTCTTATTTGCCATTTCAGCCAGCAAAAGGTGAAATTTTAACCTTATCGACAAGCGATATACTGCCCAAACACATCATCCATCAGGGTAAGTGGCTACTTCCCTTGAATCACAAAGCATTCAAGCTTGGCGCGACCTATCAACATCAAAATATCGATGAAAAGCCTAGCGAAGCAGGCAAACAAGAACTTCTCAAAGCGTTAATATCTATGGGCATGGCGCAGAAAAACATCACACTCAAACAACATCAAGCAGGCATACGCCCCAATACTTTGGATAAACAGCCCTTTCTCGGCATGCATCCGAAATACCCCAGTATCGGAATATTTAATGGCTTCGGATCCAAAGGGTCATTGTTGATTCCATGGTATGCACAACGTATGGCGCAGTATTTAGAGCATCAAACCCCATTGCCTAGCCATGCCGATATTCAGCGATTTTCATGCGCTTGACGGAGCAAGTTCATCAACACTTACAGTACACCTTGAAGGCTGGCGATGTCGCTGTTGATGCGACCGCAGGCAATGGACATGACACCTTATTTTTAAGCCAATGCGTCGGAAAGGCAGGGCATATCTTTGCCTTTGATGTACAGCTTCAGGCTCTTGAAGCTGCTTCTTTAAAGCTGCAAGAAAGCAATGCTCCAGCAGCCACCACATGGCTTCATTCAGGCCATGAACACATGCTTCAACGTATCCCAAAAAGCCTGCACGGGAAGATCAAGGCAATCACCTTTAACCTTGGCTATTTACCACACACCGATAAAAGCATGACAACGAAGCCTGAAACAACGCTCACCGCACTAAAAGCAGCGACATGCATACTGGCAGATGGTGGAACACTCTCTATTCTAGCATATACAGGGCACGATGGCGGACGCGAAGAAGCTGAAGCCGTCAAGTTGTGGTGTAAGACATTGAATAATCACTTTGATGTTCGTATTCATATCCCAGACAACACGCGATCTTCACCACCTGAATGGATTTGCATGGTGAAAGAGGGTGCATCAAATGGACTCTAAAAAACGATAGGGGTCGGGAAGTATTACCTCCCCGCCCTCCGAACCGTGCGTGCGGTTCTCCCGCACACGGCTCTCCAGTTGGTAGTTTCATCATCGTGATTGACTCGCCAGAGCGTGGGCAGTTTCCATGATGTACAGCCC
>JAUZQT010000166.1 GCA_030950825.1 Mariprofundaceae bacterium
GAGTGTAATCCGTCCCCCGCGCCATAATCAGGCGATTTTACGCTCATCCATAAGATCATTATTTTCTTTATGGTCTGGGTACAACCGATGATGTTCCTTTTTGATTCGATAACGTGTGAATTCATCCCATGTGTCACTGAGTTTAATGCATCGCATACCCAGCATTGCATGTGCGCCTTTGAGTGTCCATCGCATTCCTGAGTGCTCCATGCGATCCACAATAATATTACGGCATGCCCCTTCGATCACGCCTGATGCAATAGGATAGCCTGCTTTTAAATATTCATCATAGGCCATTCTCTTGCGATTGTTTTTCAAGTATCCACTAATTGTGGCGAGCCGTGCTGCCTTTTTCTCCGTTAACTTTGCAGCAGTTCCTCTCCATATAAGACCTCGAATAACAGTGCCAATATTCCCTTCGAGAATTCGTTTTATCTGATTTCTTGCGAACAGGCAGCACTCTGGGCTACCACTGTTATAAAAGATGCCAGCAGCATCCCAGATGTATGAGGTGACGTGGATAATATCCAATATTTGAATGACTTTCATATCTGCCATATGCTTTTCCAGCGCCAACCAAAGTGATTCCTGACCATCCATAATACTCACCACAGTTTTATCACCCTTCGGATTACGAAGTTTAATCTGTTGCACTTGTGCTTCGAAAATTTCATCGTATGAAGGTCGCATGGTTTCTTTTTCATCGCGCAATAACGAAGCCCTTACATTTTTCCCTATTGGCTTTGGTCTCGTGCTAGCCTCATTTTTTTCACCCTCCCGAAATAACGCATTCAACACATCAGCAGGCGTTCGAACATAAGGGTTAATCGTGTAGGTGGCCGACACAAGAGCCATTTTCTTTTTCCCTTTCCTGTTGTTCTTGTCCGCTTTTGAAAATGGGTTTGAAGTTTCTTTTTTAGCTTTACTATCAATATCATAGCGCATCACCACCCCTTTCCCATGGTAAACATTCGGCTTACCCATAGGCTTCATCCGTTTTTCAGGATTGAGTTGCAGTTGCGTTGCAGCGGGTAGATCCATATATCCTTGATGGGTGTGGAGATAACACCCGGTTTTCCAAGTTTTCCTCTCCCCTTCGTCTGACCTAGGAGTTGCCAGTTAGCTGGAGCCTAGCCGAAAAGTATGGTCTATAAAATAAGCTTTAATATCAATTAGTTAAATGATCTTTAAAGGTCTCACTTTTGAGTTTTTCGAGGTTTTGGTTGATAAAACAGGGGAAAATGCACGAAAACTCATCTAAATAGTGTTTCACACCCATTGCAACATATTGATATTACTTAATATTTTGTCGTCATTAGCTTTTCGGCTAAGCTCGAGCTAGTGAACATCCTCCTTCTGCAATAAAAGAAACCCTGTCAAACCTCCAAAAAACAGCATGGGGAACCAAGCAGCATAAGCCGCAGGAAGTTGCCCGCTATTAGCCAATAAACCACTGGCATTGCCAAACACATAAAATAACAAACCCAGCGTAATCGCCGTAACAATCCCCCATGAGCTTGCCGCGATGCGGCTCCCCATATTCATGGTAAGCGACAAAGCCAGTAGTACCATAATAAGACAGGTAGCAGGTGCGGCTAATTTGCGATGTAGGGTAAAAACAAAACTGGTCGCATCAAGCCCTGCTTGCTGTAAATTGTTGGCATAATAATAGAGTTGCATAAAAGTCATGTGGTTGGCGCTGGGGGGATCGGCGGTATCGGGTCCAATATTAGAGGCAAGCTGGACGCTTTTCTCATGTCGCAACAGCATGCCTTCTTGTACATCAGGGCTGCTAATAAAAACATCCTGTAAATACCATTGCCCTTCTTTGTATACCGCATGACTGGCATCCATACGCTTCAGCCAAGCACCTTTGTTATCTGTTTCAAGCATCATCATTTTAAATGAACGATCATCAAGCGGCGTTAATTGATAAAAACGCAGTCCATCTTTCAGCCATTGCACGCCTTGATGGGATGCTTTTTGATGATGAATGATGACACGTTCCATCACATCTAGCCTGCTATTGGTCGCCGGTGCAATCCATTCACCAATAATCAAACTAACCCCACCACCAATCAAGCCGACACATAGAATGGGGGCAATAATTTTCTCAATGCCTAAACCAGCGGCGCGCATACAAACGACTTCATGATGATGTGATATTTCAGTGATATAAATACTTGTAGCAATCAACAAAATTACAGGCATAAACTCAGCAATCATAAAGGGCATTTTTAACAGTAAATATTCAACCAGCAGTGAGGCATCCATACCATGCCCCAAATAACGGGATTTATCAAAGACCTCAATAATCAGAAAAACAGCAAGAAGTGCCAGCATCGTACCCGTTACACGAGCAAGGCACCCATAAAACATCCAGCGAAATAAGATAGACATGCAGCAAGGCTAACATTGAAAGCAAATAATTTTGACAAAAACATCATTATCTCTAATCGTGCATTGCTGAAATCAGCTGCTACACTGCGCAAATTGTAGATTTTCAAATGTATGGAGGATTGTATGCCCTGGAGCGATAACCAGAACAACGATAATAATCCGTGGGGAAAGAAGCCTTCAGGTAGTGGTGGCGGCTCAAATCAAACACCGCCCGACCTTGATGAAGTTATGAAGCGTTTGCAAGAACGTTTTGGCGGTTTGCTGGGAGGCAATGGAAATGGTGGAGGAAATCTAAGCAAGGGTGCCTTTGTAGGGATTTTTGTCATCGCATTTTTACTATGGGGTGCGTCAGGCTTTTATACAGTTGCCGCAGATGAAGAAGCTGTTGTGCTTCAATTTGGCAAGGATGTTGGCAGCAAAGGCCCTGGTTTACGCTGGCATTTACCATACCCAATAGAAGCCGTTGAAAAATTACCCGTCACGCGTGTGCAGCGTCTGGCTATTGGTGCCCGTGATTTGGGTGATGGTCGTCGTCGTCAACGAGCGCAAGAATCGCTGATGCTAACACAAGATGAAAACATCATTGATATTTCATTTATGGTTCAGTATAAAATCAACAATGTGGGCTACTATATGTTCAATATTGATGCCCCAGAGAAGACTGTGCGCGATGCTTCAGAGTCGGCTATTCGTGAAGTAATTGGTCGCACCATGATTGATGATGTTTTAACAACCAAAAAAGCCGAAGTGGAAATTGAAACTCAAACCTTAATCCAATCTATTCTAGACGGTTATAAAGCCGGTATTTCTATAACCAGTGTCAATCTGCAAGACGTTAAACCGCCTACGGCTGTAGCCCACGAATTCAAAGATGTTCAGGCTGCAAAAGAAGATAAAGAACGCGCCAAGAATGAAGCTCAGACCTATGCCAACGACATCATTCCTAAAGCCCGTGGTGAAGCGAAGAAAATGGTTTTGGATGCTGAAGCTTATGAAAAAGAAGCCGTGGATCGTGCCCAAGGTGAGGCTGACCGCTTCAGTAGTATTTTGGCGGCCTACAAGCTATCGCCTGAAGTTACACGCAAACGTATGTACCTAGAGACGATCGAAGAAGTAATGTCCAAAGCCGATAAAGTTATTATTGATAACAAAGTAGCTGGAAGTGTGCTTCCATATTTACCTTTGGATCGCGCAACTGGCAAAGTGGAGGTGAAGTAATGAGTCCAAAGAAAACATTGGTAGGCATCATTTTAGGTGCTGTTGTTATCTTGATAGGCATGTGTACTTTTATTGTGGATGAACGTAAATTGGCCTTGGTCTTACAATTTGGCCAAACAAAAGGCGTGCAAAGTGATGCTGGATTACATTTCAAGCTACCGTGGCAAACCGTGGAGTTCTTTGATAAACGCCTGTTGGTTAGTGATGCGTTGCCCAATGAGGTTATTACAAAAGACAAAAAAACCATTGATGTCGACAATTACACGCGCTGGAAAATCGTTAACCCTTTGCTTGTCTTTCAGGTAGCACGTACGCAAGCAGGTGTGGCTGCGCGAATGCAAGATGTGGTGCGTGGTAAAGTTCGTGAAGTATTGGGGCAACACACCTTACATGAGATTGTATCTGGTGGTATTGATGAAAATTTACGTCGTGACTTGATGAAAAGCATTCGTGATCGTGCGGATAAAGATGTGCAAAGTCTCGGTATCAAGATTGTTGATGTGCGCATTAAACGTGCAGACTTACCAGCAAGCAACTCAGAAAAGGTATTTGATCGTATGAAAGCGGAGCGCCAGCGTATTGCCAAAGAGTATCGCTCTGAAGGTGAAGAAGCCGCGAAAGAAATTCGTGCACAAGCAGAAAAAGAGCGTAAGGTTTTATTGGCCGATGCTTATAAAAACGCGCAAATCATTCGTGGGCATGCAGATGCGGATGCCACTAAAATTTATGCTGAAGCATATGAACGCGATCCAAAGTTTTACGCTTTCTCGCGCTCACTGGAGTCATATAGAAAATCGATTGGTGAGGGCTCACGCTTGGTTATTTCACCAAACTCAGAGTTCTTTGAGTTTTTCGAAAAATCACACTGATAGAGGGTGAGTCAATGCAGGATTTATGGATAGCATTGGGTTTGGTTATGCTGCTGGAAGGTGCTATTTATGCACTTTTCCCCGAAAAAATGATTGATATGATGCGAAAACTACCCGATATACCAGCATCCACTTTACGCATGATGGGAATTTCTGGTGTGGCTTTAGGCTGGCTGCTTATTCACTTTGTGCGTGGTTGAACACTCGCTTAACATGAAAAAAATGAGTTGATAAGGTTTCATTTGCGTTAAGGAACGTGCACATTTCTAAGCGTCATTTTTTCATGTCAACGCAACAAAAAAGGCTTCTTGATACTTCAAGGAGCCTTTTTTATTGCTTCGAAACGGCTTTAGTCCGCAGTATTTGTAAATAATGCGGGCTAGGTTGCTTGACGAAAAGCTATTAGCCCGCATTATTCATGAATCGCCGTGATGATCGCGCCGAAGCTTTGTCCGCGGCAGCATTTGTGAATAATGCGGGTTAGGGCAACATAATTAAGGGTCATGTATGCGTCTGCTTAATAAATAAAGGGGAACTATGGCTTTTTTTAACGTACAAGCGCCGAAAGATGATGAGGTCTTTGTATTTCAGTGCAAGTTAAGTGCGCCTGTTTATAAGAGTGTCAGTTTTGCGCACTTCAAACGTGGCATTGATAATGTTCGTGTTGATGTGCAAATCAGTGAAAGTCTTTCCATTTCCATTAAAAGGCTTAGCCGCAATGTCATTGAGCGCGCCATTGAAAATAGTAAGGGGCGCAAGACTTGGGATCAAGTCGCCCAACCGCCATCCAGCCAACTTCTCCGTTTTCAAAAGAGATACTTCGAAATGATGAATACGGCGATTCATCAGGCAAAAAACACATCCGATCATGCGCTTCCTTGGCTGGCTAGGGCTTCAACCATAGCATATATAGTGCAACAAATTAAAAGTGAGCTAAGCAGCTCTTCTATGCGCCTGAAAGAGCAGTCCAGAGGGAGCTCTAGCGGTGTTCGACTAGGCGGAGCTCATAGTAAGGCCGCAGGAATGCAAGCTAAATCTGTTTGGTTGGCAAAATACCAGCAACGTTTATATAGCTTTTTGATAGGCATGTTTTTTCAACAAATGAGTGCTGCTGAAGTCAGTAATATTGGCAAACTCCGGTTGGCATTATTGAATGAGAGTGATATTGATGCAGTAAAGCTTTTGGCTTTTAATCCACTATTAAGGGCTGAGTCCCCTGATGCAGATGAACTGATGATTGCGCATTATTTATTATTACCGTGGGCAGGTGATGAAGCTGAAGCTTTTCAGGCACTCAATGAGTTTCTAGATGAAATACTGCTAAAAATTATGCCAGATGGCGCTGAAGCATTCGATCTACTTAGCCCGACATCAACCCCTTTTCTACAGCGTTTTTTTAGTACAAACACGCAAACATGTATACTGGACTGGCGAGATAACCCTAAAAATATCCAGCTTATTTTTGATGCCATTCCTCTTGCAGATTTGGAGGCTGCACTGGATGCTTGCGTAACGGACTGGCAAAGGGAAACGCTTGACTTGGATAACCCTGTACGAAAAAAATATTATGATTTTTTATTAAAAAACATGAAAGATGCAGATATTTTATCATCGGTTGAAGCAAGCTATAGCATCGTGGAGGCTTATAAAAAGCTCGGTAGCCAACTTCCTTTCCGACTAATTTTCCAGTATTTGTTGGGTGGCAAAAAACAAAAGAAAGCAAAACAACGTATTCAAGGCCTTGGGACTGCCGATGCGGCGCTACCTGGAAGAGACATGTGTTACATATTGGATCAGGCAAAACCCAAAGATAAGAATGTGAAGGATCTTATTCTTCGTTTTTTGCATGATTTTATATCATACCGAAGGGACTTGAAAATGTGGGCTGTTATGCAGTCGCTGATAGGTGAGATTCATCTTCTTGAAGGGGAAGAGGACATTCGCCTCGCGATTGCCAACAACTCAATGTATATTTTTCAAGGCGTTGATGAGCAAGAAGGTGATGCCAATGAGATCGATGGGCATGTTATCATCAAGGCAGATGTGCGCGGCTCTGTCGGGATTACCACGGAGCTACGTGAGCAAGGGCTAAATCCCGCAACGCACTTTAGCCGAACTTTTTTTGATCCCATTTCAGAATTGCTTTCTCAATACGGTGTTGAAAAAGTCTTTGTTGAGGGCGATGCTGTTATTCTTAGTGTGATGGAATATCCTGCAAGTCAAGAGCGTACGGCTGTCGCTCGTGCCTGTGGACTAAGCAGAAAAATTTTACAAATTGTAGACCGCCATAATCAAAAAAACCGTAAAAATGGTCTCCCTGTTCTTGAGCTAGGTATTGGCATTGTTTATCGCAATGATGCACCCACTTTTTTGTATGATGGCGATCATAAGATAACCATTTCGCCTGCCATTGGCCGCTCTGATCGGCTTTCATCTTGTTCAAAAGTTGTGCGTCCCGTTTTAGAAAGCGCTGAAGATCATGATCCCATGCACCACATTGATGTGTTTGCACTATCTGAAGATGAAGAAGTGCAAAATGATAAAGGTGAAGCTTATCTTCGTTATAATGTCAATGGAATCGAATTGGATATAGCCGCTTTTGGTAAGCTGCGAAAAGAAATTGCTTTGCGGGCTGCGAACATTCATCTGCTTGGAGGAAAAGGCGTCGAACGCTATATTGTTGGGCAGTTCCCAGATGCTGATGGCCATGTGCATACACTTGCTGTACGTCAAGGTATTGTGCGTCTTTGGAGTGAGAATCAGGCTTTACGCAAACCATTGAAACGATTTTATTTTGAAGTGATTGCTGATGATGAGCGTTATCAAACATTTTCAGAAATGGTTAAGGATTCGTAAGGCGCAACTGATATGAATTTCCCTGTAACTCACAAACACTGGCTACAAAACTTCTATAAACGTGCCTCCGCAGCCTGACCGCTGGTTCGCTCAGTATTTTAATATCCCGTCCTATTCGTGCATATCAAGATGCGGAGATTGCACTCATGACTTGAATTCAGTTTTTTTCGGAATGTAGGCTGGCAAAAAAACACTTCCAAAAATGCGGGTTAGGAGTTTGTTTATCGTAATGTTTAAAACACAGATAAAGTATATTATTGATATGGATGTCGCTGATATTGCCAGCCTTCCTGCTTTGAAAAGACACAGCGCGGGCTTTTTGCGTTTTATCTCTAGGCTAGGGCACCGTTTCGTGAAAGATAAATGTATTCAACGCGCCTCAGCACTGGCTTACGCTTCATTGCTGGCCATTGTTCCACTGGTCGTTTTGGGGTTCTCAGTATTTACCAGTTTCCAAGCCTTTGACACAATTTCAGGGCATGTTCGCAATGCTTTATTGGAATACCTTATTCCAACCAGTCAGGCAGTTGTGCAAAGCTATTTGGGTAATATTGCGGATAAGGCTGGGGCACTCTCTATTTTTGGCATTATTGGCCTGTTGATTACAGCCACAGCACTATTAAATACCATGGAAGAGGCATTCAATGATATTTGGCGAATTTCCAGAAAACGAGCTTTACTTTCCAAGTTTATCACCTTCTGGTCGCTACTGACGCTCTCGCCTATTTTATTGGGTGCATCCATTAGTATTACGTCATATTTTGTTGCCCTGCCGATTATTCAAAATGTTGCCGTGGGAACTTCAGCTATTTGGCAAATTCCATTTTTACTTCCTTGGCTCATATCTTCAGGCGCGATGACGGCATTATATATGGCCTTACCCAATACAAGCGTGCCAATACGGCATGCGCTTATTGGTGGCATGATCGCAGGCGCACTGTTTGAGTTAAGCAAATTTGGCTTTACCTTTTACGTCACTGAGCTGGCAAATTATGAAAAGATATATGGCGCACTTGGGACATTGCCCGTCTTTCTTATATGGCTTTACTTGGTTTGGGTTGTCGTACTTATTGGTGCTGAGGCAACTTTTTGTTTGCAACATCCTGAACAGTCGCAACGCCATGAAAAATGGCTACTACGTTCGGGGGTCCGAAATTTCTTCGCCCACTTTATATTGCTACGAGCTGCACAAGCGATTCAAGAAGGGCGCAGCTTGCATTTAAGTGAACTGACCGAAGAGACAAATGTAGCCGACAATGTTTTGCAAGAATGGCTGGATCACTTGAGCGACAAAGGCCTTCTCAAACAAGTAGTGAGCAATGATTGCCGTGGTGCTTGGGTGCTTGGCATAGATGCAACATCGCTAACATTCAAGAAAATTCATGATGTTCTACAGCCTGAGGCCATGGAAGTTCCACCAACGTGGCAAGAAAGCTCTTTGGGCAGCACTTTAAATGGTTTATATTTTCGTATGCAGCGTGAACATGATAGTTACCTTTCCAGTATAAGTGTACAGAACCTTCTTGAGAAAGAGCTAAACTTAGGCATCGTAAATAAATAACTCATTGGTTTACGCGCTGGATTTTTGTTTTGTTTCAAGGCGAAAAAGCGGCATATAGAACTGCTATATAACGCTTTTTACAACGAAGAAAGCAAGCAAAAAGACAAGTGTAAACCGATGAATTATTTCTTTACGATGCCTAAAAACTATAAGGATTTTTTTTATGACAACCACCCAACTGATTATATCAGATTCTGAACATGATGCGGATATGCTTTATATTTCCAGAATGTTTGTACCTGATGCGTTTATTGCTATTGGTATTGAAAATCAAGCAGGAAGGAAGTGGCATGGTCTACTTTCACCTTTAGAAGTAGATAGAGCCAAGAAAGAATCTTCTTTTGATGCGGTTCACTTGGATAGCATTTGGCGAGATAAGGCCAAAAAAATAGGCTGGGACTCAGGCCTTGCCAGCATTGCGGCTGCTTTTTTAAAAGAATGTGATATTACTGAACTTGAGGTTCCAGGCCATTTTCCTTTAATGTATGCAGATCAATTACGCTCTTGGGGCTTCGCGCTGACAGCCAAACAAGGCAGCTTATTTCCGCAGCGTGCTATAAAAAGTGATGTGGAAATTAAACAGCTAGCACGGGCAGAAAGGTTGACCAAAGAATCAATGATTCAAGCCGAAAACTTTTTGGCAATATGCAGTATTGGCAATGATAAAATATTACGTCACCCAGATGATAACAAAACAAAAGTAAAATCCAAACACGTGCGTGCTGTTATTGAAACGTTCCTCATAGCTCAAGGAGCTATGCCAGCCCATACCATCGTTGCTTGTGGTAAAGAAGGCGCCGATCCACACAATACAGGATCGGGCTTCATCTATGCCCATAAGTCCATTATTATTGATATTTTCCCGCGCTTGCTGGACTCTGGCTATTGGGGGGATATGACACGCAGCTATGTGAAGGGGAAAGCTCCCAATACCCTTAAAAAAATGTATCAAACAGTATGTGAGGGTCAGGATATTGGTTTGAATAAAATTGCAGCAGGCATCCATGGCGCAGAAATCCATCAGGCTATTCTTGACCATTTTGATCAGAAAGGCTTCAAAACAGGCATCAAAGACGGCCAGCAGACAGGTTTCTTTCATGGCACAGGGCATGGTGTTGGCTTGCAGATTCATGAATTGCCACGCATATCCAGTCGTGATGATATATTACAAGAAAAACAGGTTGTTACCGTTGAACCAGGGCTTTATTACCCTGAATTGGGGGGGATTCGCCTTGAGGACATGGTTGTTGTACATAAAACTTCTTGTGAGAATTTAACACAACACCCGAGAAACTTCGAAATTTTGTAGTGTTTCTATTGCCACTCTCATCAAAGTCTCTACCCCGCATTATTCATGAATCGCCGTGATGATCGCGCCGAAGCTTTGTTTGCAACGAATTTTTTACCATGAGTGCCGTAGCCATGCATACGGTCGATTGGCAAAGGATTCGTTGCGAACAAAGGAGCAAGCGAGGGCGCGGCAGCAT
>JAUZQT010000167.1 GCA_030950825.1 Mariprofundaceae bacterium
CAAAGAGCCAGAGTTCAATCATGCTGCGGTAGAAGTACAGCGTTTTAAGCCAAAATGGCAGGCTATGATGTTGATTGCAGGAAAACATATCCCCCTTGGCCGCGCCATGATCGAAGGCTATACTTATGGGGTTGTATCATGTTCAGGCAGTGATCACCCTGTCACATCCATTGATTTGGCTTGCACCAAAATCTTGAAACAAGCACAGTACAAACGCTTGGATCAGATGTTGGAGCTGGGTAAAAGCTTTGAAACGCTAAGCTATTCTGAGCGCAAACAGGGCATCAATCGCAAGGCATGGTTAGAAGATGGGCATCTGGTGGCGGTGCGTTGGGTGGGCGGCAATATGCACGAGGCAAAATGGCTGCGTAAACTGATGCTAGAAGGCCGCGATGTCAGTGATTTGCGCCCATTCTTGCTTGCTCCCGGTGAGCCTATCACCAAAGAAGATACCAAAGGTAACATTATTTGTGCTTGCAATAATGTTGGTGAACTGGAACTTAAAGCTACCATCAACAGTGGTTCAGATACTTTGGATGCCATCAAAGCTTGCACCATGGCTGGCACGGGCTGTGGCTCGTGCGTTCCAGAAATTAAAAGGCTACTCTCAGACTCATGACCTAGCCCAGATTAATTCATTCATGGAACGTCGGGGGTCAAACGTCGGGGTCAGGTATTGTTCTGCAAACGTCGGGGTCAGGTCTTGTTCTGCGCATTTATTGGTATAGATTCCACTTCTTAAAAATCATTTGATTGATTGGAGATTTGGGATGGCGCGACCTTTACGTATAGAATATGAAGGAGCAGTTTATCATGTGACATCGCGGGGAAATGCCTTGTCTGACATTTATTTGTCAGATGATGATCGTGAGTTATTCCTTGAGGTGCTTGAGCATGTGGTGGAGCGCTTTAGCTGGGTATGCCATGCGTATTGTTTGATGAATAACCATTATCATCTGATGGTTGAGACACCACAGGCAAATTTAAGCCGAGGGATGCGTCAGCTTAATGGGATGTACACTCAGCGATTCAACCGCGAACATGATCGTGTAGGTCATGTGTTTCAAGGGAGGTTCAAATCTATTGTAGTAGACAAAGATGCTTATTTACTGGAGCTAAGTCGCTACATCGTGCGCAACCCAGTTGCGGCTGGAATGATGGCAAATGTAGGTGACTGGCCGTGGAGTAGCTATTTGGCGATGATAGGAGAGGCGAAGCAGCCATCATACCTGCACGTTGCCTGGTTACTGGCGCAGTTTGGTAACGTTGAAAGCAAGGCGAGGGCAGCCTATATAAGTTTTGTGCGTAAAGACGATGGGTATGATTTATGGAATCAACTTAGTGGTGCGGATGTTTTGGGCGATGATGAATTTCGAAGTAGACTTCAACAGGCAAGTGCAGTGGTAGGTCATGAAGTTCCTCGGCGAAAAAGAGTGCTTAGGCATTTACCATTGGTGGAAATTGCGATGCAAGGTAAAACGCGTAGTGACTGGATGCGCGAGGCATATCAAGAACACGGCTATACGATGCTAGCTATTGCAAACCATGCCCAGTTGCACCACTCTACAGTGAGCAGGTTGATTAAAAAAGGCGAAATAAATGCGCAGAACAAGACCTGACCCCACTTCTTTTGACCCCGTTTTTACAACGTGATTGATTCGCTTATCATTTCACTACAATTGGCTTTGGCGACCACGCTGATTCTTTTGCTCATTGCTTTTCCCTTGGCTTATTTATTAGCCTTTAAATCATTTAAAGGTAGAACTATTTTAGAGGTTATTGTAGCTCTGCCCTTAGTTTTACCGCCGACTGTACTTGGTTATTACGTGTTGTTGATGATTGCGCCTGATTCAACACTTGGTCAAATATGGTTATCACTCTTTGATAGTTCGCTGGCCTTTTCATTTTCTGGCATGGTGTTTGCTTCAGTATTATACAGCCTACCTTTTGCCGTCCAACCCATGCAGCAGGCCTTTCGCAGTATTCCAAACAGTTGGTTAGAGCTGGCTAAAACGCAAAGCCTAAATATCAAACAAACCTTGTTGCAGGTGATTCTTCCTGCCTCCAAGGGTGGCGTATTGGTCGCAGCAGCCCTTTCGTTTGCGCATACCATGGGTGAATTTGGTGTAGTGTTGATGGTAGGAGGGTCTATTCCCGGAGAGACCAAAGTGGCCAGTATTACTTTGTTTGAAATGGTTGAAATGCAGCAGCAAGAAGCATGGTTATTAGCCCTCATCCTTTTAGCTATATCTTTTGTGATGTTATCAGTGGTGTATAGTATCAATCGAATTGGATTAAATATGGTGATGAAATAATGCAGAACCTTATTCAAATTCATGTCGATATAGGTGCACTATCTCTGGATGTTCATGTTGATTTTTGCAATGACATGGTTGTATTATCTGGCGAAAATGGTGCGGGTAAAAGCACACTTTTACGATGCATCGCAGGCTTACAAAAAGCTGTAGGGCAAATTCATGTCAGCCAAGAAATTTGGTTGGATAGTAGTGCTGATTTTCTATTACCCACAACGCAACGAAGACTTGGCTATATGTGGTCTGAGGCAGTGCTGTTGCCGTGGTTGAGTGTAAAAAAAAATATCATATTAGGTACGCTTGGTGTTGATCAGACTTGGTTTGATAAACTGTGCGAACAGTTTGAAATCAATCATTTGCTCAAGCGTAAACCTCTGATGCTTTCTACAGGTGAGGCTCAACGCGTATCACTGGTTCGCGCTCTATACCGTAAACCCAGTATTTTATTGCTTGATGAGCCCTTTTCAGCTCAAGCTCCCGATATTCGCGCTAGATTACGAATGGTTTTACAGAAGCTACAGCAGGAGCTTCAAATTCCTATCATACTGGTGAGTCATGATATAGAAGATGCCAAAGCTTTAGCGCAGCATCACTGGCGTATGCGAGAGGGTAAGTTATTAAGGAACGGTGAACAATCAAGACAATGAATCTTCAAAAGATAAAACAAGGGTGGAACCATGAGTAAATTAACCCATTTTGATAAGGCAGGGCGCGGGCGTATGGTGGATGTGTCTGATAAAGAAATCACAACCCGTATTGCCGTTGCCAGCGGTGAAATTCATATGTTGGAAAATACATTGACGCGCATCCAGCAGGGTAAACTCAAAAAAGGTGATGTGCTGGCTATTGCCGATGTGGCAGCAATCATGGGGGCGAAAAAAACGCCCGATTTGATTCCCATGTGTCACCCTCTTATGCTTTCAGGTATTGATGTGTCTTTTTCTGAGCTTGAAGAAAGCTGCGGTTTAAATGTGCAAGTGTCTGTCAAATGTAAGGGTAAAACAGGCGTGGAAATGGAAGCTTTGACGGCAGTGAGTGTGGCATTGCTCACCATCTATGATATGTGCAAAGCCGTGGATAAGGGGATGACCTTAAACAATATCCAGCTGGAAGAAAAAACGGGCGGTAAGTCAGGTGATTTTAAGCGTTAACTTGAACAAATAAGCCAAGCAACTTATACATTCTTATATATATGCTTTTGTTTCGAAGGTGTATGATGGGTCAAGTAACGATTTATATTAATGGCAAAGAGTTTGAAAGAGTTAATGGTTTAACCTGAATTATTCAGGCTAAATATTGAGGATTGGTTTAAGTGGCAAAGGGCTGGTCATGCAGTTGATAGATTTTATGACATGTGAAAAGTGATGGAAGTCAGACAGAGTATACAAAATTAAGAGAGTGCCTTGAATGAATAAAGTTAATATCCTTTTCTTTGGGTTTATTGTTGAAAAAGTAGGCGTTTCTTCCATGCAGCTTGAGGCAGGTAAGTCATTGCGTGAAGCCATTGAAGAAGTGGGCTGTAATGATATATCACCGCTGTTGGTGGCAGTGAATCAAGTGCAGGAGAATGATATGAGTGTTTTGCTTCATGCTGGTGATGAAGTGGCAATCATGCCTCCTTTTTCAGGGGGCTAAGCATGAATGAAGTTCGTATTCAAGAAGAAGACTTCTCAATTGAAGAAGAGGTTCATGCGTTAAGAAAAACATCCAAACGTATGGGCGGCATTGTTTCGTTTTTGGGCTGTGCCCGCGATTTTTCCGAAGGTCGTGATGTTTCATCCATCAGCTTTGAGCAATATTCAGGCATGGCTGAATCAGCATTGAAGGCTTTACGTGAAGAAGCGTTATTAAAATTTGATATTATTGATACGCGAATCATTCACCGTGTGACGACTGTGCATGCAGGTGAGCAGATTGTGTTGATTGTGGTCGGCGCAGAACATCGGAAACCTGCTTTTGAGGCATGTGAATGGATTATTGATACGTTAAAACAGCGTGTGCCCATCTGGAAAAAAGAAGTTACTCCTGATGGCGATACTTGGGTAAGCCAACATCCATGAGTACACCAATCCTATCATTAGTCGGAAGTTCTAATTCAGGCAAAACCACATTAATGGAAAAACTCGTCTCTGGTTTAACGGCCAAGGGCTTACGCATTGCCACCATCAAACACAGCCATCACCAGCCTGAAATGGACACTCCTGGCAAAGATAGCTGGCGTCATAAACAGGCTGGCGCATCTACATCGCTGCTGGTTGGGCCAAAGAAGATGTTAATGGTCAGTGATGTGGATGAGACTTTAAACCCGCAGTTGTTAACGGCGCGTTTGTTTGGTGATTATGATTTGGTGTTGGTAGAAGGTTATGCCTCAGTGCCAGGAGCAAAGATTGAAGTGCTTAGGGCAAAGCGTTCAAACACCCTACGTTGCAAAGAGTCAGAATTGATTGCCGTTGCCACGGACATTGCTGATTTGAAAGTGAGTGTTCCTCTACTTGATATGAATGATACACAGTCTCTGATCAATTTTATTCTTCAATGGTTAGGCGACGTGGAATAATGCGGGCTAATATAGTGAATTAGTTTAAGATGGATAAGCCAAGTGAGCGGCTGGTTTCGACCCAAAGCGGACATTCTCGAAATACGAGGATCCATTGATAACCACGATTTTCATCATGGATTCCCAATACAAGCCTGCCTGTGCGTGCCGCACGCAGACAGCCAAGTTACGCCCTCTTTTTTTAACATATCTTTAACCAATATTTAATCTAAAATATTGACTACCCCCCCCAGCAACTACCATGCCACGTATGGATTAATTTTAAAGCTTTGGTTCGTTATTAGGAGGATGGGTATGGCTTTCAATGTGTGGGTGAAATGTCTGCAGAGATTGTGGCGGAAAGATAAGCCTAAGCCTTTTGAAAATGTGCGCGTGAATGGCATCGCTACCGCCAATAAACTCATGCTTGCGACTGCGTTGAGCATGGGTTTGATGCTTGGTGGGTGTTCATCTGGTGTTTCCGTCAATGGCACTGCTCAACTTGGATACATTTCGGGCGGAACTGTGAAGTTATTTGATTTATCCAATTTAACGCAACCCATTTCCACAACTACAAGCGCCACATCAACCAATCCAATCAATGCAGGCAGTTTTAGCTTTAGCGGCGTTACTTTATCGGCAAATAAATATTACCTTGTTGAAATATCAGGCGGTTTTGATATTGATGTCAATGATGATGGTGTTATCGACACAACTACTCAGGTGGCTCTTAAAGGAAAAGTTTATTCTTTGGCAAAAGGCAGCGCATTAATTGCGGATAAGATTCGCATCAATACTTTATCGGATATGGCTTATCAGCGCATTAAAGGAAGTCTCTCAACATTAACTGCGGTTCAAATTGATGCGGCTCTCACCAAGAGTGCTAAAGCCTATCTTTATGATATTGATGGCGATGGAATCATCAATCAAAATGATATTTTAGCCTTTGATCCTGTGAAGCACCAGTCGAAAACGATTATGAAGTATAAAGACATACTGAATATTTATGTACCCAAACTACACCGTGGTGATACGGATGCGGTAAAACTAAGCTCGTTGATGTATTTGGATACACCCAAGATTAGCATTGCCAAAGGTAATATGCAGACCGTTCCTTTTACGGTAAAGGCTTCGATTCAGAATTTGCCTAAAAACGTCACTGTGAAATGGTTTTTTGACGGTGTGGCGAAACCATCCATTAATGAACCTGTTACAGTCGATGGCATTTATGCAGTCACTGCTAAAATTTACCAAGGCACGTCATTATTAAAAACAGTGCAAGCGCAAGTGATTGGCTCAACCAATGTGGCAATTGCCACGGTCAATGTAGACATTACCAAAGACAATACTGTGTTTGTAACCGATGCTTCCAAGTCCTCGCTGGCAGGTACACAAATCATTATTCCTAAAGGTGCACTGGCTAAAAACACCATCATTACGATTAAAAAATCTTCTATCAACCAGATTCCTGGGACTGGTGGTGTCGGAATCAGTGATGTGATCGTGATGGAACCATCGGGGTTAACGTTTTTCAATCCTGTACAAATCAGGCTTCCTTACAATCCAAATGTGAATTTAACGGGTAAGGCGGTTCGTATCGCCCGATACAGTGCAAATGGTATGGTGGATTATATTTCGCCATTATTTGTTGACCAATATACGCATGAAGTTGTTTTTGAAACAGATCATTTTACGACATTTCAGGCTGATACATATTTGTTCAGCAAGTCTGCAGATGAAAAATTTATCGTTAAATTAAATGCTTCCTTCCCTACATATAATCGGAATATAGCTGCATGGGAACCTATTCTAAATACATACATAGATATTGACGTGAAAAAATTGACTGTTTATGATTATTTGATGGTATATCTACAAAACAATGACGTTTATAACATATTTAAAACTTCGGGGAGTAACCAGCAGTATGGATCTGCAGCACTGAATGCGATGTTTCCAGACTCTTTAGAGCTTAGCCGAAATTTTCAAATGTGGAATAACGTTAGAGATGGCTTTGAAATTATGTCACAAATACAAACTATTGGAACAACTGCTCAACTAATAGCTGGAGGGGCAGTGTACCAAGCCTTATTAAATAGTATTGGTATATCTACACAGGCTGGAGGGTTCAACCCATATTTGTATAGTCCTGTTGATGCAGGAACTAAAATCATAACCAGTGTTACCAATTCTAATCGCAATACATTGGTGATACCATTTCTGAGAGTCTTTCCTCATAAAACCCCTATTGACTG
>JAUZQT010000168.1 GCA_030950825.1 Mariprofundaceae bacterium
GTGCTTGTATTGAGGATCCATGATAAACACGCCTGTTTTATAATGGATTCCCAATACAGTTGGGTTGCTGAGCTTGTCGAAGCAGGAATGACGGTTTTCATGGGTTAGCAGGATACCTTATAAACATGCTGAATAGTTACATTTGTTATAGCATAAGGGAATTATGAAATATAGTGACGAAGTTTGGCTAAAATTCACTAGATTTTTTGGGGGGAGGGGCAAAATTCGATGCTGATTGACACGTTCACGCATACAAGCACTTGGGGATGACGTTTTTTGGAGCCAAGCGGGACATCTTGTGACGCATGCTGAATAATTACGTTACTTCTTTGTATTCCAGCTTACTCAAATGCCGGCGTATCATTAAAACACTGTTCAGACTCATGGATAACCCCGTTAAGCCAAGGTTTAGAAATACTTGTGTCCATTCGGGATTTGCTGCCAACTCACCGCAAATAGTGACAGGAATACTTGTTTTATGCGCTGCTTTAACCGTCATTTTAATGAGCTGTAAAATCGCAGGATGCTCTGGGCTATACACATAACTCATATCTTCATCACCGCGATCCGCAGCCAGCGTGTATTGAATTAAATCATTGGTTCCGATGGAAAAAAAATCCGATACTTCAGCCAAATCATCCGCAATCATCACCGCTCCGGGCACTTCAATCATACAGCCGACAGATATAGTATTGCTTACCCCCAACTCCTTGCAGCATGCATTGACAATTTCGCGGACAGCAATCATCTCGGAGCAATTGGTCACCATCGGCACAAGTATGTTTACGCGCCCATATTCAGAAGCGCGTAGAATGGCACGTACTTGAGCCTTTAAAACAGCTGGCCACTGTAACAGCATGCGTACACCGCGCAGCCCCATTGCTGGATTTTCACCATTGTAGTGACAACCTGACAACTGCTGAAATAATGCTGGCTTGTCGCCGCCAATATCCAGCAGCCGGAATGTCACAACCGAGCCAGACATGGCTTTTACAATCTCCCGATACTGTTGATACTGTCGTATTTCGCTGGGTATCTCGACATCTTGCATAAAAATGAATTCTGTGCGAAAAAGCCCTACACCATCCACACCCAACGCAACAGCCAATTCGGCCTCTTCTCGAAATTCAAGATTCGCCATAACATCCATGTGGTAACCATTACGGCTTTGCGAGGATCGCTTAGAGAATTGTTTCAAATCACCGCGCACAACGTCCATCGCCTCAATAAATGCTTGGTATTGGCCTTGCTCCTTCACAGTCGGGTGAGCAATCCAACACCCGCGTTCCGCATCAAGAATCAGCAAGTCACCATCATGCAGCTGACACAAAATTTCATTACTGCCGACCAAGGCTGGCAAGCCAATGCCTCTAGCAATAATAATCGAATGTGCATTCACGCCACCCTGCTGGCAAATAACGCCAGTGGCTCCCAAGCGCCACAGTGAAACAATATCTGAAGGACTTAAATCATCAGCAACGAAAATTATAGGGGGATCACTCTGTATGCTTTCAAGGCGCGGCGCATGCCCCATTAAATGACTCATGATACGGTGTACAACTTGCGCTACATCATTTTTTTTACTGCGTAAATATTCATCTTCAATGCAGTCAAATACCGCTTCAATCACATCCAATTGACGGCGAAGTGCCCACTCAGCATTAATTTTTTCACGGACAATCAACTCAAGTGCTTTATCCACCAACTCTGGATCAAGCAACAACATACGGTGCGCCTCCAAAATCAACACTGGATCATGATGACCCAAACCAAGCAGGTGTGCATGTTCAGCATTCAGCTCCTGCAACACCGCTTGGACTGCGGAGGATAGCCTGCTCTGCTCTTTTTCAAGCGCTTCTGTGGGTAAATGTATCTCTGATATAGCAGGTCGACCAGAGGAAAACTTTTGCACCCGCCCAATCACAACGCCACTGCTACAGGCAATGGCAGACCCTTCAGTGCGCTGGTGAGCCCTTATTCGTCCTCTCCGAAACGATCATTCACGAGGGCTTCAATAGCATTTAAAGCAAGCTGCGCATCCTCGCCTTCGGCACGCAATGTTAAAGTTGTTCCTTTGGCTGCTGCTAGCATCATGATACCCATAATACTTTTAGCATTAACTTCCATGTCGTCTTTTATCAAATAAAGGGAGCACTCAAAGTGACTGGCCTTTGAAGCAAAGCGTGCCGATGCTCTGGCGTGCAAGCCCAGTCTGTTTTGAATATAAAGAAGGCATTCAGGCATGTGCTCGTTCTCCCTCTGGAGGCCGACAGTAGCCTGAATGATTGGACATAAAATCAGAGGCCAAACACATATACTGCTGCCCTGAAGCGACCACATCGTGTGCCAATGTACGCAAAGCCATCGAATCATGTTGATACAGTGAACGATTCGATGCCGCTTTAATCAAAGCCGGTAAATTGAACCCTGAAATAACCTCGCACTGCCCTTCCTTCAAACAACTCAGTGCAATATTGCAAGGCGTTCCACCAAACATGTCCGCAAAAACCAGTGTGCCAGACCCACCGTCACATTGCTTCACAAGGTGAGCAAGTTGCTTTTGCAGTGTGTTTGGCTCACTAGACTCAAGCACATCCATGGCCAACATCAATGGCTGCTCACCCAGGATATGTTCAACAGCTACTTTCATTTCACTGGCAATATGCGCATGTCCAATTAACACAATTCCGATCATAGCAACTCCATCATACACCCAAAGGGTTCATCCCTACTTCGCCGCAAGACTACAGCATTGCACAGCGCCACCCGAATCCTCAACCCGCCGATTCATGAATGACAGACTAATGATCATCAGCATTTCAATTACCTTTGCTGTCGTCTCGAATACGGTCTTCCAATGCCTGCACAAAATCTTTATTGCTATCAATGCCGCGTTGTTTTAAAAGCTGGTTTCGTGTTGCCACTTCAATAATAACGGCCAGTGATCGACCTGGACGAATCGGAATGCGCACGCGTGGCAAGTCTACTTTATGAATACATATCATATCATCTTCGTCCATAATTCGATCATTTTCATTCATCTTTTCCCATGCAATCAGCTCAATAACCAGACGCACTCGTTTGGTATCGGTGATTGCTGCAGCACCATAAAGGTCGCGGATATTCACCACGCCCAAACCACGTAGCTCCATATGATAGCGCAATGCTTCAGGGCTATGTCCAACCAAAATGCCTGGGCTTGAACGCACCAGCTCCACCATGTCGTCAGCGATAAAACGGTGACCTCGTGAAATCAACTCCAGACCAATTTCACTTTTTCCAATCCCACTGGCACCAGTCAACAACACACCCAGCCCATAAATGTCCATATAGACGCCATGCTGCCAAGTCTTTGGCGCCAGACGCTTTGACAAAAACAACAGCATATCCGTCATAAATGTCGAGGACTCTAAAGCTGAAACAAACAAAGGGGTTTGCGTGCGCTCTGCGGCATCACGAATAATTGCAGGCGGCTCAATGCCGCGTGTGATCACAACCCCTGCAAGCTTGAGATCAAAGACTGCATCCACGGCTCTTTTTTGGGCTTGTGGTGGTTTTGTTGCCAAGTAGTGCAATTCCGTTTGCCCAATCACTTGCAAGCGATAATCATTTAAATTTTCCAGAAAACCGGCGAAGGCCAACGAAGGCTTCTGCATACGAGGGTGGTCAATATAACGATACAGTCCCTGCTCACCAGTAATCAAACGCATCTGCATGGCTTCGCCTTGTTCGGAAAAAATCTCACCCAAGGTAATGCGAAGCGGCGCACTCATCTAAAAAATTCCAATGCGGATGGGGGTTTTCCATTCCGAAGCATGAAATGCTACCGCATGGTGGAAAAAAACATGCCAGCGCGTTGTTTGTTTCATATTAAAAAAAGTGGTCACCGCGATGCGCCTGACTCTTCAAACAAACAACTCATTTCCTGAGCATTTGAAACAGCCATAATTGCCTCGCGAAACGCACAACGCTGAAGCAAACGCGCCAATTTTGCCAATAGTTCCAAATGCTGGCCTTCTTCATCATCTGGCACCAGCAACATAACAACAATATACACTGGTTGCCCATCAATCGCATCAAAATCAATGCCACCAAGGTGCCTTGCCATCGCCACAATTGGTTGAGGCAAATCAGGCATTCGGCTATGAGGTATGGCAACCCCATGGCCGATGCCTGTGCTGCCCAAATGTTCACGCCCCATAATGAGTTCCAATACCTGATCCGGATCCAAAGCAGGAAGGAGCCCTGCCATTTCTGTAATCAAAGCGCGTTTACTGCGTGCCTCCGATGCCATTAAAATACAGTCTATTGGAATCATTACGTTTGTATCCATCAGGCTAAGAGGCTTCTGGCTCAACCCAGTTCAAAGAACCGTCGGAGCGGCGATACAGTGCATTGAGTGTATCAGTATCTGCATTGGTAAACATCAGAATCGTTTTATTTTCGGCCAACTCCATCTGCATAACGGCTTCATCCACACTCATGGTTTGTGCGTGAATGCTTTCATGATGCAAAATATTTGGTGCCTGCGTTTCAGGCAGCTCATCTGATCCTTGTCCAAGCTCAATCACGCGATGTGACACTTTTATTTCACGCCCTTTACGTTGGCCATGCTGCGATAAATGCTTGCGCAATTTTGCACGGTAGCGCTTTAGCTGGCGACTCACCTTGTCCATTACACCATCAATTGATGCATACATATCGTCTGTTTCATGCGAGGCATGGATATTGACACCATTGGCCTGCATATTCACTTCACAGCGCTGACGGTTTTTTTCAACTGACAAAACCACATGGACATCGACAATATAATCAAATGAATGCTTTAGATGTTGTAGTTTATCATCCACATACGCCTTCAAAGGATCTGTGAGTTCGACATGTCGCCCTGTAATGGATACTTGCATATTTGTTACCTCCGTACTTGAGTTGTACGTGCTAATAAAGCTGCACGCTTTCTTTGGCTGCTTGATGGCAGCCCAAGTTGTTCACGATACTTGCCCACTGTTCGTCTAGCAACTTTAACGCCTTCTGCCATAAGACGATCAGCAATTGCCTGATCAGAAATTGGCTTATCTGCTGGCTCAGACTGAATCAGCGTTTTTACCCGTTGCTGCACCCGATGAACCGAAATCATACCACCACCTCGCACGGCCACCCCAGATGAAAAAAAACAACGCATGTTGATAAGCCCTAACGGCGTATGCGCATATTTTTCATTGGTTACACGCGAAATGGTCGATTCATGCAGCTGAACCTGTTCAGCAACATCCTGTAATGTTAGCGGTTTCAAGCCAAGTATGCCATGTTCAAGAAAAGCACGTTGGTGTTGCGCAAGGAACACCCCAACTCTCATGAGTGTATCACTGCGTTGATCCAAGGCATGCATCAGCCACTTGGCCTCTTGCGCTGCTGCCTTCATAAACACGCCATCTTTCCCTTCCCACTGGTGCCCTTGCCACTGCTTACTAATGCGCACCCCACGCCAACCAGACTGCGGCACTTCCACTTCTATGTCACCACTGTTCAAACGACGGAAAATAATTTCTGGCCGTACAAATATATTGGGCTCACCACGCAAACCATGCCCTGGAAAAGCATCCAATCGGCGCATGCGTTGCCTAGCTTGCTGCAAGTCTTCCAGCATACAACCTGCCTTTCTTGCCAGGCTTATATCGTCATCCAGCAAATCTTCTGAGAAGTGCAATAATAATCGGCGCGCGATTTTTGAGGCCTGGTCATCTCCTGCCAATTGCAACAACAAACACTCTGTCAAATCGCGCGAACCAATACCTGCAGGCTCCAATTCTTGAACAATCTGTTCCAAGACATCAATAACTTGTGTTGCTGAGGTATTGAAGGATGTCGCAAGCTCTGAAGGCGCTGAGCGGAAATAGCCATCATCATCCAGTGAATCAATCAATGCATGGGCTATATTTCGCTCGCTTTCCTGCATTGGCTGACAGTTAATTTGTTCGTGCAATGATTCACCAAGGCTTAATTCGTCATGACATTGCTGATCGCTATCGACCAACATTTCACGGCCACCAGGTGCTTGATAGACGGATTCCCAGCGCTCATCACCTTCATGCTGCCATTCTTTTTCATCAATGCGGGCATCTTGGGCATCCGAATCATTACGCTCTGCCGCCAAGTCCTGCACTTGTATATCAGCGGCGATTTCAAGCAAAGGGTTACGCTCCAAGCAATCTTCAATATAGCCTTCAAGCTCCATCGAACTCATGGCCAATAGCTTTAAGCTTTGTGCCAACTGTGGCGTTAAAATAGTGCGTTGCCCCAACTTGTGGGATAACGTCGTACTCATCTGAGCTTTAGTCATTTACAACAAAGCCTCACGTATTGAAACCATCAAGCCGCTCCGAAAAGTTGTTTCGCGTAGCAAAAACACAGGCCGCGTGGAGCCTCGCAAGAAAGCTATATGATTGGATGGAGATAGTAGCGCTTGATGGACAAGCAGCCAATCAGCTGGCTTCGTTGTTCTGTAAAGGCTTCAATATTTCAGCCAGCTCACC
This sequence comes from Mariprofundaceae bacterium, assembly GCA_030950825.1. Classification (GTDB taxonomy): domain Bacteria; phylum Pseudomonadota; class Zetaproteobacteria; order Mariprofundales; family Mariprofundaceae. The sequence goes on from JAUZQT010000168.1 coordinate 6,534, forward strand.
GTTGCTGTGCATTTCATTAATAATATCACAGCCACCAACAAATTCGCCTTTAATGTAAAGCTGTGGAATCGTTGGCCAGTCTGCGTATTCTTTGATGCCTTGGCGCACATTATTATCCAATAGCACATTAACCGCAGCATACGGCACATCATAAGTACCAACAATGCTGGATACCTGTTGTGAAAAACCACACTGTGGCATTTGCGGCGTACCCTTCATAAACAGCACCACATCGTTACCCTTCACGACACCATCGATTTGATCCAATATTGGGTTGCTCATATTTAATTCCTCGAAAATTTTTTTATTTATTCTACTGCTCGCGTTTTCAACGCCAGGGCATGAACTGCGGCGCGCATATTATCGCCCAGTGCAGCATAAACCATCTTATGTTGGATAATACGTGTTTTACCCGCAAAAGTCGCTGATATAACCTCCATTTCAAAATGATCATCGCCCGAATAACATGATACATGGACTTCAGCATCTGGTATCGCTTCAAGAACCAATGCTTTAAGTGTGTCTGGATGAATCGTTTCAGTCATTTAAAACCTTATATTACAATGGAATTGCAAAGAAAAATCCCCAATCATCACGGGGACTCATCATTGGATCATAAAAGGAAAGATAAACGTAACAATGCCTAAATACCATCTAAATATAGTCAGCATTATTCATGAATCGTCGTGATGATTGCGTAGAAGCTTTGTTTGCAACGAATTTTAAAGAAAACGTTGGCTCTTTCAAATTCTAAATGGGTAGGCAAAATTCATAGGGGGATAAGCAAGCTCAATGACTCACCACAAAACAAGCTGTCGAATGCTAATCCTGCAAAGCCGCACGTCTCCCTCATTCGAGGAAGGGCGACGTGCGGCTCCGCAGAACAAGCATTCTAGGCAATTTTGAAGCTCATTTTAACATCAGAAGAGCATAGTGACTGGGTGAATATCTAATTGTGATATGATTACCCTAATTTCTAACAAGATGTCAAAATTAT